>NZ_JAJKGM010000052.1:0-17672 GCF_021412605.1 Clostridium celatum | reverse complement strand
ATCAATGTGAATTATTAGCTAGAAGTGCAGCATAAAAAAGTTTGACTTTTTGTGTCCAAAATATTGACATAAGACCATAATTAACTTATAAAATAATTCATTCACATACGCTCAATAACATATCTAGTAAAGATTCTTTTTATTACTTTACCAATATATTTCTTAAAAATTCTATTTTTATAGGAAACGATATTGTAATATATTGTTCTATTGTTTTTAATAATTAAATAAAAAAATAATTTGATATACTATTATGATAGTGTTTAAATTGCACGGATATGATATTTATGAGTAAAAACAGTACCTTACTTTGTTTAATAAACATATTTTTAGTCCTGTTTAACATTAGATTTGTTTATTATAATATTATTAAAATTAATTTAATTTATAAAATAAAAATATTATAAGTTTAATGTCGATAGTAT
Organism: Clostridium celatum; assembly: GCF_021412605.1. Lineage (NCBI taxonomy): Bacteria > Bacillati > Bacillota > Clostridia > Eubacteriales > Clostridiaceae > Clostridium > Clostridium celatum. The sequence goes on along the minus strand of NZ_JAJKGM010000052.1, from coordinate 17,247 downwards.
ATATTTTCTATTAATCTATTTTTTAGATTATTTCCATAATAACTCTTTCATTATATGTATGGTTAAAATTATTTATAAATGAAATAGCTCCTACAATTTTTCCTTTTTCATTTACATATACTACGAAATCCTTTGATCTAATCAATATTTTTTCTTTATTACTTAAAGATATTAATTTAAAATCATCATTTTTCGAAATACAATCATTTCCTCTTATAGAAATACTTTCACGTGCTTTCATAATACATATATTTAATAAAGTATTAAATTTTAAATCAGCTTCTTCTTTATCTTCACTATAATAAATATTTTTCTTTTTCTGCAAATCATCTTCAATATAAATTATATAAATTATATGCTTCACTCCTCGCAAATAAAAAATATTTTTATGAATTGTCTAATATTTTTTCATATACCATTTAAATAATCTAATTTATCATTTGTTAATTAAGTTTTATACTTATTCTTATGTTTTAGTTAAACTAACAAATAATTTTAATAATAGTTTAACGTATTTTTTAATATTTACTTATACATAAAAATCTAATCTAAGAATTCTTTTATATTTTTACCAAGCGAGTTTGCTATATTCTCTAGTGTCTTTATTGATGGGCTAGTTCGCATTCTTTCAATATCAGATAAATATGTATTAGATATACCTGCTGATTCAGCTAATTTCTTTTGAGTCATATTTTTACTAACTCTAATATCTCTAATTTTACGTCCAAGCTTCAAAATTTCACCTCCAAATAATATTCTACGTTAAAAAAGTAAAAAATCAAGTTTTTTGGTTTTTTTTACTTTATTAAAGTATCTTTTTATCATTTATTTAATTTTTTAATTTATTATTTGTTATTTATTTAATTTTTTAATTTATTATTTATTATTTATTTAATTTATAAAAAAAAACATTATTATAAATTATTAACTTTTTAAAAGTATTATTTATCATTTATTTACTTTCTTAAACATTTCATTTATAATCTAATATGAAAAATACGTAAATAACGTATTTTAGATGAGGTGTTTTATGAATTTAGGAAAGAAATTGAAACATTTTAGAAAATGTAACGGATTAAGTCTAAAAGAATTATCCACTTTAACAAATTTATCAATATCTTTTTTAAGTGACATTGAACATGATAGAAGTAATCCTTCTATTAGTAATTTAAAAATATTATCAAAAGCATTAAACATACCAATGTATCACTTATTAGAAGATTCAACTTCCCCTACTCCATATGAATCAATTGATTTTTCTGAGCTAATACCTATTTTGCTTGAATTTGAAGATTGGGATAATGAAGATAAAATTGAGCTTTTTTATTACTTAAAAGCAAAAAAATCTATTAGAGATTCAAAAAAATAATCTAAAAATTTAAATACCAAAATAAAAAAATACCTTTTATAATAAAATTTTTATTATAAAAGGTATTTTTTTATTTATGATACGGTTCTCCGTATCGGTGTTAAGTGAGGTTGTAAACTTGCTCATTACTTTTCTCCTTTTCTAATATACTTTTAAAATTATAATTTAATTATGAGCTACATCCCCATATTATTCTATATAGTAATGTTCAAATTCAACATAGTTGCTCCAAAACTTCTTAACCTAAAAGAAGAAGGAGCACCCTTAACTGATACTCCTTCTCAAAACTTACTTTATATCCAATTGCTTGTTATCCCTTACCATCTTGCCCATTACCCTAACATCATAATAACTTTCTCAAGTGAATATCAAGAGTTTTCTAAATTAATCCTTAACAGCTAGTTAATCTTTTAAATATTCTATTAATTCTTCTAATTCATTATCATCTTCATTTAATTTATTAAAGTCTTCTAAATCAGTTTTTATATCTTTTTCTACTTCCCTTTTAACATTTAATTCATTGATAATATATCCCATAGAAAATGTTGCTATTGAATAAAATGCATACGGTAATGATGAATTAATGTAATATGTTATTACCACTAATATACTTTTACTTACCACAATCTTACCTGATGCTACAAGTGATAATATATATACATGTGAATTATATATAGTTAATAATGTATATGCTAATATAATTATTGAAATAACATATAGTACTTTACTTATTAAATTTGCATCTTTAAAATGTTTTACTTTCATACTTAATTATTCCTTCTAAAAACTTATTGTTAATAATATAATTTTTATTAATTAATCTGTGTTAGTTTTTTATTTTTTAGAACAAGTACAACATCTACTTTTTTAGCTAATTCCTTACTATGAGTAACCACTATTACACACTTTCCATGTTTATGTGCACTTGTTTTTAATATTTCTATAATTTCATCAGCTGTATCACTATCTAAATTCCCCGTTGGCTCATCTGCTAATATTACTGGTGAATCTGTAACAAGTGTTCTTGCAATGGCAACACGCTGTTGCTGTCCCCCTGATAGTTGTAATACGTTTCTATTAATTTCATCATCAGCTAACCCTAAATTGTTTAATATTTTCTTATTCACCTTGGGATTAACTATTTTTAAATTTTCTAAAGGTGTCATATAATCAATTAAATTATAATTTTGAAATATTAATGAAATATTGCTTTTTCTATGATTCTCATATCCCTTTACTTTTATATTTTGATTATTATATAATATTTCGCCATTTCTAGGTTCATCTAATCCAGCCAATAGTGATAATAACGTTGATTTTCCTGAACCCGAAGCCCCTAAAATAGCGTAAAGTTTTCCTTCTTCAAATTCCATGCTTATATCATTTAAAACTTTTTTTCCATTTTTATATGAATAATTAACTTTATTTAATGCTAAAATTGACATTTATTTTCCTCCTAGCTCATTTTGGATAATATTTCTTTTGGTTTTAATCTAATTATTGATGCTGATGATGCCATTACTGAAAGTATGATAATAACTGTTCCTATAACATATACATAAATTAATTCTTCAACCTCTACTTTTACATCTATTTCATCTACTGTACGAGTTGCTAAAGAACTATTAACATCATTTCCTAATGAAAATCCTCCAAATCCACTTTGAACGTCTTGAACCGCTTGCTTACCTGCTTGTGCAACTATTGTATTTCCTATATTTTGTGAAATTACCTTACTTGAGAAATATGATCCTCCAAAAGCTAATATACTTATAAGTAATAATTCAATTATATATTGAGAAATAATATTAAACTTTGAAACTCCTATTGAAAGTAATATACCGGTTTCATGAACTCTTCCTTGAATCCAAAATGCTAACACTAATGAAAGTATTATTACTCCAGCTATTATTGCTCCAATTAAAACCATATTTATAATCTTATCTAAAGAATCAAAAGACTTAGATAAAGCTAAAAATGTATCTTCACTTTTTACTATTGTATACTTATTCCAATCAGTAGGAATATCTTTAAATTTTGATGTTACTTTATCTACATCAGTATCTGTATTGAAAGTAGCATTTGTATATTTTACATTTCCATCTGAATATCCATATAAAGTTTTAATAGTATCTACATCAGTAATTAAAAGATTTTCTGGCATTTCTAATTTATGTCCAGCTCTTTCAGTATTTTCACTTTCAAAAATACCTACAATTTCAAGGTCATAATCACTTTTAGATAAAGTTGATGCATTAAAATCTCCAGCACTCTTTGTTGCTTTTATAGTATCTCCAACTTTTAAATTATTTGCTTCTGCTAAATCCTTATGAATTAATACCTTGTTTTTATCAGTAGCAACAATATGTCTACCATCAATCAGCTTTAATGATTTACTTATAAACTTAATATCATATTCTGAACTTTTATGTGCTTCTACAGAAAAAAGTTTTTCATATTTATAATCATCATTATATTGAACTACATTTTTTTCAGGTTTTATATAATTTACATTTTCTAAATCTAAACCAGCTCCTTGAATTGCTGCATCATAATTCTTAACACCTTCTACCTTTGAAACCTTATCAATTAAATTTTCTGGAATTGTTCCTTCAAAATTACCCGCAAAATTAGCTTGTAATTCAAAAGTATTTGCCATATCCTTATTTGAATCTTGTCTTGCTATATTTGCTGCCTTTTTAATTGAAATTCCACTTAAAACTGCCGTTGCTATTCCAAATAATATAAATAACATAATAATACTTTTTATTTTTTTTCTTGTTATATATAATATTGATCTCTTAAATACATTCATATTTATGTCCTCCTTGTTTATTAACTTGAGTACATTCTATCAACCTAATATGAAATATTTATGAAATTTAAAAATTAAGTTTATAAAATTCATTAAGAATCGTATTAATTAAATTATTTTTTATAAAAAAATAAGGATATTATTAATCTAATACCCGTTATTTTTCAACTATTTTATTTTTTATTAAACATGAACAAATTTCAAATATTTAATTAAAATCAACTTCAAAACTCATTCCAGTTAATATTGATTTAAAAGAATAATCTAAATTATACATTTTTAAAATTTGTTGAACTATGTATAATCCTAACCCATTCCCCCCACTACTCTTATTTCTATCAAAATCAACTCTATAAAATGCCTCAAAAATATGTGCTAAATGTTCTTCTGAAATTGGCTTACAATCATTTTCTATAATAAGTTTTTTATCTTTTATATATATTCTTATTTCCTTTCCTTCATCAGTATAATTTACTGCATTAGAAATAATATTAGAAATTGCTTTAGTAAATAATTTTTCATCTACTTTAATATTAAAAGACTCTTTTAAATTCATTTTAATATTAATTTTCTTTGACTTAGCTATTAATTTATATGGTTCTATGTTCTTTTGAACTAAACTACCTAAATCTAATACACTTTCATTTTTATTATTTATTATATTAAGTTTTGAAGTATCTAAAATTTCCTGAACCATTTTACTTAATTCACTAACTATATCCTTACATTTTTCTAAATATATATAATGATTTTTATATTTTCCTATATCATATAGCATATTTTCAATCATTATATACATACTCATTAGTGGTGTCTTAAGCTCATGTGATGCGCTTCTTAAAAAATCCACCTTAATTTTTTCAGATTCACTTACATTTTTTATTTCCTCTTCCAATGATACAATTGTATTTAATAAATTTTCATATAAACTATTTACATTAGCTGCTAATATTCCTATTTCATCTTCAGTTTTTACCTCACAAAAGGCTTCTTTATTTAAATTCTCCATTTTTTTTGTAACATCACAAATTTCTTTTATTGGAGTTGTAATTTTTCTTGCATATATATATGATGCAATAAGTGCTATAAGCAAGCTTATAAAAATAGAATATGGAAGTATTTTTAATATAATATCTCTTGTTTCTGTGAATGATTCTAAATCCATTACTATTTTAGCACTTCCATTTACATCATTACTTTTTTTAAAGTCCCTACTTTTTATTATTGATAAATTATTTATATTAATATATTGACCGAATATTTCTCCATTTTCATCATCAAAACTTTCTATAATATTTTCACCACTTAAATTAGGAATTATTAAAGAGTTTTCTGTAATTTCCTCTTCATTAACATATATATCTACTTTGTGCAAACCTTGAAATACCCTTTTTTCATCTCCTATAGTAAGTAAAACTTGAATATTATATTTTTCAGCAAAATTCTTTGCTATCTTAAATGATTCCTTATTATCAGATTTATTTACTTGTTCAATTAAATCTTCAATAATTTTATCAGCTTCCTTTTGTTTATTATTCACATATACCTTGGGTAATGCTAAATAAATTAAAACATTTGAAATTAAAATTATTACACTTATTATCCCCATGGTAAATATATATGTTTTTGAAAATAGCTTTAACTTATTCATCATTGCTCCTCAAATTTATATCCAATTCCCTTAACTGTTACTATACAATCTAATAACAACTTTTTTCTTATATTTTTAATATATACATCAATAACCCTATCATTTGGTGCTTCTTCAATCCTCCATAAATTATCTAAGATTTGTGCTCTTGTTAAAACCTTTCCCTCATACTTTAATAATAACTCTATTAATTTTATTTCCTTAGGTTTTAAATCAATATTTTCGCCATTCTTTCTTGCTGAATATCCTTCAAAATCAATTTCTATATCTCCATAACACCACTTTTTATTTTCACTAACTTTTACTCCTCTTCTAAGAAGTGCTTCTATTCTTTTATGTAAAACTATTATTGAAAATGGCTTTGTAATATAATCATCTGCCTCTTCATCAAAACTCATAATTTGGGTATAATCATCACTCATTGCTGTTAACATAATTACTGGAACATTGCTTTCTTGTCTAATTTTATTTAAAACAACAAATCCGTTAGCCTTTGGAAGCATTATATCTAAAATTACTAAATCAATTTTATTATTCTTAAATAATTCTATTGCTTGCATTCCATCTTCTGCACTTATAACGCTATATCCAACCTCTGCTAGATATTCACTTACGCCTTCCCTTATTTCTTTTTCATCTTCAACAATTAATATATTAATTTTCATTTATATTTTCCTCCATTTTATATAATATATATCAAAATGAATTTATTTTATAAATACATAATAACATAAAGTTTCAATTATATTATAAATATAAAAGTGCTAATTTCATAAATTAACACTCTTAACATTAAATTAATAATATTATTTATATACCAATTCCACATATAATTTATCACTAAAGTTCTATATATAAAGGCTTACTTAAATGATAATATTCTCAACCCTCTCCTTCTCAAATTCCCTTATTTATTAACCTAATTTCAGTAAAAACCTCACTTACTTATGGTACGGTTCATTTTTCATTATTCTAAAAGCTCTATAAACTTGTTCTAATAACATAACTCTAAACAGTTGATGTGGAAATGTCATTTTAGAAAAACATACTTTATAATTTGCTCTTTTTATAACTGCTTGAGATAATCCTAAGCTGCCTCCTATAACAAAAGTTATGTTAGAGTTACCCATAACCCCTTGAGTCTCAATAAACTTTGAGAACTCCTCTGAGGTCATTTGCTTTGCATTTAAATCCATTGCAACAACAAACATATTATCTTTTATTTTAGATAATATAAGCTGGCCTTCTTTATCTTTAATTTGAAGCTCTTCTTTTTCAGATGCATTATCTGGAGTTTTTTCATCTGGCAATTCAATAATGTCTATTTTGCAATATCGTGTTAATCTCTTTGAATACTCATCTATTGCTTGCTTCAAATACTTTTCTTTTAATTTACCAACTGAAATAACGGTTATATTCATTACTCTTCCTCCTATGTTATATGTCATTAAATTTATTTCTACTACTAATCTATATAATCATTAACTTCAACAATAGCTGTATCTTTGCTTATATAAGTGTTTTTAGGAATGAGAACTCTTAGCATATTATCCTTAAATGAAGCTTTTATATTATTAGAATCAATATTTTCTACATAATAATCCTCTTCTATATCCCCACCTGGTTGAATTACTGCCATTGCTACATTTTTATTGTTAGTATAAAACATATTTCTCTTTATTTTGAGTGTAATATAATTATTTTCATAATCTATATCTATATTTTCTTTATTTACTCCTGGTAAATAACATTCGATTGTATATGCTCTTTTATGCTCTTTAAAGTTCACATTAATCGCAGACATATTCTCTATATTATCTACTAGGTTATCCATAAACTCACTATTAATAACATTATCAATTATATTATCAATCATATTTAAGCCATCTGATATTAAATTAAAAGTTCCTGAAAATACATATGGAAATATATTAAACATATAGCGCCTCCATTATAATAGTTATAACTACTATAATCTATTTATTTTTCTTTTGTTTTGACACTAAAATAGAATTATATATTTATTTTTCCAAATAAAAAGAGCCTTGATTTCAAAGCTCTTTTTTAAATATAATTATTTTCCACAGCACTTTTTATATTTCTTTCCACTTCCGCATGGACAAGCATCGTTTCTACCAACTTTATTTTCATTTCTTACGATAGTTGATTCTCTATATGCCTTTTGAATTTCTTTTCTCTTTTCTGGTGAGAATATTCCATCCCATTGTGGTAATGTATATAAGTATTCAGCCTTAGCTTCTAACATATTGAAGTATAACTTTTCTAAATTTATATCTAATACAATTTCATCACTAGCTTCTAAAGCTTCTAAATCGTATGAATTATTTAAACTATCATTTATTCCATCAACAAATCCCATTGCAAATTCTTCTGATGTTTCATATTTCTTTGCAAAATCAGCAATTGTCATTTTTAAAGTTTCTTTGCTATTAGCTAATAAATCTCTGTATATAGCAGTTTCAACTTTAGTATATTCATTCCAGAATGCTGCTTCCCCTTTTGTCTTAACGTATTCTACGACCATATCTGTCCATTGTTTGTATAAACTCATTTTAATCTCTCCTCTTTCTCTCTTTGTACTTATAAAACTTATATCAAATTCTCTCTTTGTACTTATACAAAATTATACTAAATTTTACGTATATTTTTCAATACATAATAAATTATATCATTTTTACTTCATATTTGCTTTTTTTATCGCAATAGTCACATTTTTTTTCTGTCATTTCATTAATAACGGGAAAAGTTTCTTTTTCATTTATAATTTCATCCATTGCTTCATCAATATGTTCTTCACAAGCATATTTAATTTCCATATTAATCACCTTCTAATCATTAATACTATAAAGTAATAATTTTACTTGGATTGTGTCTATTAGCCATACTTAAAAACACATCTGATCCAATATTAATATTATTATTAGTTAAAATATCTCTAACTGTTAGTTCAGCTAACTCTGGAGTATTATTAGTATTACTTAGATGCCCTAGCATAATACTTTTCCCAAGACCGCTTTTTAGTATCTTAACAATAGCTTCTCCACAATCTTCATTTGATAAGTGTCCATGTACATCTTTTATTCTTTGTTTTAAAGAATAAGGGTATGGTCCAAAATCAAGCATTTGTGGATTATAATTACTTTCAATTAATATTATATCAGATTCTTTTATATTGTCTTCTATTTCTTTAGTAAATGTACCAAAATCAGTTGCTACACTTGCTCTTTTATTACCTAAATTAATAGTATATCCAACTGGTGAAGCTGCATCATGAGGAATGATAAATGATTTTACCTCAATATCCTTTATAGATACAGTAGATCTTCTATCCATTATTTTTATATTGTGTTCTTTTATCTTACCAATATTATTTGTCATTGCAACCCAAGTATCATGTGGAGCATATATAGGAATATCATATTTTCGTGATAAAACCCCTACCCCTTTAATATGGTCTATATGTTCATGAGTTATAAAAATTCCATCAATCTCATTTGGATTTTGCCCTATACATTTTAAAGCTTCATCTATTTTTTTACCTGGTAGACCTGCATCAATTAATATTTTTGCATTATCCGAACCTATAAAAATACTATTTCCACTACTTCCACTATATAATGAGCAAAATTTCATTTGTTTTTCCCCCAAGTTTATCTTAATTCTCTTCTTATATCTGCACCTAATGCTCTAAATTTATCTTCTATATGAGGATATCCTCTATCTATATGCCCTATATCACGTATTTCAGTTTCTCCATGAGCAACTAATCCAGCAATAACCATTGCTGCTCCTGCTCTTAAATCTGTTGCCACAACTTTAGCACCCTTTAAATTTTGAACACCATCTATTATAGCCGTTCTACCTTCTACTTTTATAACAGCGCCCATTTTCTTTAATTCATCAGTATGCTTATGTCTATTTTCCCAAATACTTTCAGCAATTAAGCTTCTTCCATTTGTAATACTTAATAACGTAGACATTGGTTGTTGTACATCTGTTGGGAATCCTGGATATGGAGCTGTTTTAACACTTACTCCTTTTAGTGGTTGATCAACAGTTACTCTTATACTATCATCACCTTCTTCAACGATAGCACCCATTTCCATAAGTTTTGCTGAAATAGACTCTAAATGCTTTGGTATTACATTCTTTATAGTTATATCACCTTTTGTAGCTGCTGCAGCTATCATAAATGTACCTGCTTCAATTTGGTCAGGTATAACACTATAATTGCATCCTACTAATTTCTTAACACCTTTTACTCTTATTACATCAGTACCTGCACCTTTAACATCTGCACCCATAGAATTTAAGAAATTAGCTACATCAACAACATGAGGTTCTTTAGCTACATTTTCTAATATAGTTGTCCCTTCAGCCATTGTTGCGGCAATCATAACATTTATAGTAGCTCCTACAGAAACTACATCAAAGAATATATTTGCTGCATGTAAATTCTCTGCTTCAACATTTACTGCACCATGTTCTATTGTTACCTTTGCTCCTAAAGCTTCAAAACCTTTTATATGTTGGTCTATAGGTCTTGCCCCTATTGGACATCCACCAGGAAGTTCTACTTTTGCTTTTTTGAATCTTGTTAATAATGCACCTATAAAATAGTATGAAGCTCTCATTCTTCTTACATCTTCATTACATGCATCTACAGTTGTAATATCTGTTGCATCAATTTCTAAAGTATTATTATTTACCTTATGTACATTACAACCTAAACTTGATAAAATTCTTTCTAAACAATGTACATCCTCTATATCAGGTATATTATCAATAACACATTTTCCTTCACTAGCTAAGATTGCAGCTGGTAAAATTGCAACTGCAGCATTTTTGGCACCATTTATTTCTACAGATCCCTGCAATGCTTTGCCTCCATTAATAATTAATGTTTCCATCCTATTCACCCTACCTAAATTTATATATATTAATCTATCCTTAAATATAAAATTTATCCAATTTTTTCTTAAATAAGTTATTTGCTTATTTTTACATAGATTTTTAAGTCAACATTATTTATTATAACATAAAGTATATAGGAGTTAATAGGGTTTTTTCTTCCAAAAGCCCTTATTTTTAATACTTTTAGCTATTATCTCGCCTATATACAAATTGTCAATTCTATTTTATTTGTGATATAATTTAATATAACATTGTTATACAAATTTTAACTTGTGAGGTTATAATATGAAATACTATTTAGTTGCATTATTTGATGATGTATCTTATAAAAACTTAAGTCCTGTACAACGGACTCTATCAAAAAAATATAGAGCTAATAGAAATTCACCGATACCATATATACCACTAGAAGTTGTAGAAAATCCTAATATTGATAAACTTAATTCAGTTATGGATAAAATCTTAAAACCATATAAGCATTTCAAAGTTGAATTATCTTCAACAGTAACACTTTGCGAAACAAATAAAACTCTTAATTTAAAAGTTGAAGAAATTGGTTATATTAAAAGATTAAATAGATTAATTAATGAGAACCTTAAATTATATGGATTTAATGTAAAAAATATTAATGATGATATTCACTTAGCCCTTGCTAATATTAATTATATTAATAAAGATAACAAAAAGACTGATTCTGAATTTAAGACAAATTTATCTACACTAAAGGTAAATAGATTAGAATTATGGAAGATTTCAAATAATCGAAGAGAAACCTTAATTCAAACATACCCACTAAAAACTATTTAGTAGCTATAAATTAAAAGAAATATTATATAAAAAGAACATAACTAATAGAAGTTATGTTCTTTTTTGTTTAATGCTGTAAAAAAAAATATAAACTTTATTTTTTTGTATTCGTTTACGACACTTTTCAAGAATTAATAAATTCTGTAAAATATATTATATTGATCCTAGTAAATGAGGAGGACATTTATGAATATTTTATCTATTGTGGAACTGCAAAGAGAGAGAAAAAGGGAGATACTTATCAATCAAGAATTATCTCAATATAAACTTTGGGCTAGAAAACACCTTGAGTTACAAGTAAAGTTAAGCTCACTAGCCGAAGAGACAAAGTGCTATAAATACTGGATAGATGATGGTTTAAATTTAAATAAAGAACTTATATTTGTAAAATATACTGATTTTTTAACTCACATTATCAATTTAGGACTAGATAAACACTATATAGATAGCTACGATATTACACTTAGACCAAATGATTATTGCTTAAGCGATCAATTCTTAAATTTATATATAGACATAAACGATTTAATAATTTCACCTTCTGTTGACCACTTCTTCACTCTTTTAGAAGATGTTTTAAGCCTTGGAATTACATTAGGCTACTCAGAAGAAGAAATTTTTAACTCATTCGTATATTAATTAAAGCCCTAGTGGCTTTTTTTTTTATAAAATTAATTGATTTATATGTATTAACAAAAAGGATATAAATTTTATACTATAGTAATGTGAATAATTTTAGGAGTTTTTTATGTTCTCTTTAAGTAAAAAACTTGATACTAATCTAAGGGATATCCTAAATAACAATGACATAGAGTATTATCGTGTTTTAATAAAATATAAGACATTACAAGATTCTATCTCAAAAAAAATATCCTCATATAAAGGCCAAATCATTAGAAAAATTGAATCTTGCAATATTATATGTGCTAAGCTTAATTCAAAATCAATCTATAGATTAATAGAGTATCCTGAAATAGAGTTTATTTGTCTAGATGAGTATTTTTCACTTTGTGGAATGAGTATCCCTACTGCCAATAAAATTAGAATTTCAAACAAATTGAACATCTCTGGAAAAGGCATTGGTGTAGGAGTTATTGACTCTGGCGTTTATCCACATCGTGATTTAACTTATCCTTCTAATAGAATAATAACTTTCATTGATTTGATAAATGGATTGCCTTATCCATATGATGATAATGGACATGGTACATGTACTTGTGGAATAATTGGTGGGAATGGTGAATCTTCTAATAAAATTTATTGTGGTCTAGCAAAGGAAGCCACTATTCACTGTTATAAAGCTTTTAATAAACTAGGACGGGGGTACGCTTCTGATGTCTTATTTGCTATCGAAGATCTTATTTCTATTAGTAAAGATTTTAATATAAAAGTTTTATGCCTTCCTTTTGAATCTCTTAACTATAATAAGTTTATTTATATAGCTTTTGATACCTTATTAAAGAAGGCAATCTCAAACTCCTTAATTCCAATCTTACCTAGTGGTAGTAATGAAAATGTTGATAGTTCTATAATAGGTCTTGCTTTAAGTAAAAATTGTATTACTGTATCTGGAATAAATACTGTATCTAAGCCTGAAAGCTATTCTTATTCATCTTGTGGTCCTACGAAAAAACCAAGAAAACCAGATTTTTGTGCTGCTTGTGTTGATGTAGTTTCTTTAAACTGTAATACTTCTTATATTTCATTTAAAGGTAACTCTAAAGTATTTGTTCCTAAGCTTGCTACTTCTTATAAAAGTTTTACTGGAACGTCTGTAGCCGCTGCATACGTAGCTGGTGTTTGTGCACTATTATTTGAGTATAATAAAGATCTATCATTTGATGATGTTGTCGCATTATTAAAAGTTGCTTCAACACCACTAGATATTCCAAAAAATCAACAAGGTAACGGAGTTATTAATATTAATAAAATAATAAACAATGAAAAACACCCTTAAGGTGTTTTTTTATTGTTTATTCTATATATGGTTCTGGATTTACGGGCTCTCCATTAACTCTTAACTCAAAATGCAGATGCGGTCCTGTACTATATCCAGTGCTACCTATAGCCCCTATTATATCCCCCTTTTTTACTATATCTCCTTCTGATACATATATTTCACTTAAATGAGCATAATAAGTTTCCATATTCCCTTCATGCTCAATTATTATTAAATTTCCATAACCACCATCATTATATCCAGCACTTTTTATTTCACCATCAAAAGCTGCTATAACATCCTCACCCATATCTTTTGCTATATCTATTCCCTTATGATAAGAATTTACTCTTTCTTCTCCAAATATTGATGTCATATATCCACCTGAAGTTGGTCTATATAAAAATGATACTCCATCATAATATGGATTTTTAGTTCCTTTTTTTATAACTGTATCAACAGGCGATTTGATTAATCTCTCTCTAACAACTTTTTCATTACTTTTTACCAAGCCATCATATGTAATTTCTTTATATAATAAACATTCTCCTTTTTCTCCTTTAATTGCTTCATTTTGCCCTATATATAAACTATCATCTTGTTTTATAACTACATCTTCATCAACTTCTTCTCTTTCTACAACATTAACCTTTATTTGCAAGTCTAATAAATTTTCATTAATTAATGTTGCCTCATATATTTCCCTGGCAATTTCTTTATTTTGTTTTAAATCTATTATATTTAAGCTACAAGGTAAATCTTCTATTTCTCCTAAAATGTTTATTTCACTAATATTTTCTATATTAAAGCCTAACTCTTTAATATAGTTTAAACATATATCTTTTATGATTAAATATTTTAAATCTATAGATTTATTATCTAATAATAATCTATCTATTGAACTTACTTCATATCCATTAATTTTAATATTTAATTTATTACTTGCGATTTCCTTAAATACGTCTGCTGTACTTTCTTCTACACTTTCTTCATTTTCTTTTATTTCACTAAACACTAATTGACTATTTCCCATATTGCAAAAAATATTTTTTTTACATTTATAGATATTAAATGATATAAACATGATAAATATAAGTATTAGAGCTATTGATTTTAATATAATCTGCACCCCTTCACTTATATTATTCTGTTCATTTGACTCCATGATTTTACTTCCTCCTTATTGGCTATTTAAAAAGCACATCACTTACTTTTCCCTTTTTTAAAATTTATTATTCACTTTATTATTTAATTGTTATGTTGAGGGTTCATAATCCCTTTGTTATAATTAGCTTTAGATAATATTGATTTAAAATCTTACTTCTAAGAAAGGTCGCGAAATTATGAGCACTTTTATGCTAAAAAATAAAGCATTAAACTTTACTCCTGTTAGTAATATATTTATAGAAAATTATATGCCTAAAGCGCGTGGAGAATTTGTTAAAGTTTATCTATTAATGCTTAAATATAATACTTCTGGAGAAATGGGTGCTAGTTCTGGAGTTCTAGCATCATCTTTAAACCTACTTGAATCTGATATATTAAATGCACTAAATTATTGGAATGATGAAGGTGTAATTAAACTTATACCATTAGATAAAATGGGTAACTTCAGTGTTGAATTTGTAGATTTAGTAGAATACTCCGAAAATAAAAATAAGGAAGTTAACTTACTAGAAGCTTTAAACAAAACATCAACTAAAGATATGCTTAATGATATTGAAAAACTTTTAGGGAGACCTCTATCCCCTAAAGAAATGACAACATATTTAGGTTGGCAAGATGAATTTAATTTTTCGTCAGAACTCATACTTATATTATTAGAATATTGTGTTTCTAAGGGCAAAAGTGACTATAGATATATTGAAAAAGTTGCAATTGCATGGCATAATATGAAAATTCAAACTATAGAAGATGCTCAAAATTATATAAAGAAAACTGAAGATAAATGGATTAAAATTCGCCATATATTAAATTACTTGGGAATTAAAAATCCTGAATTAATGAAACCACAAGAAGAAATGCTAGAAAAGTGGATAGTTGATTATGCTTTTCCTCTTGAGGTAATAGAAAAAGCTTGTAATATTTGTTTCCAAAGATTAAATAGAGCAGATTTCAAATATATTGATGGTATTTTATCAAGTTGGAATAAAAGTAACCTAAAAACTATATCTGCTATTGAAGAAAAAGAAGCCAATTATAAAAATACCCAAGCTAAGAGAAACTTTACCTCACCTAAACCTCAAGAAGTAAATGCACTTAAATTTAATAATTTTGAAGCTCGTGAATATGATTATGACTCCTTAGAAAAGAAATTGTTAGGATGGGATAAAGATGATTAAAGGATACCAAGCAGAACTAATGGATATTTATGAAAAAATCCGTACAGAAGAAAACCGCAACTTAAAAAAGAGACGTGAAGAAATAAAAGAAAAATTTCCTGAGATAATTGATGTAGATATTTCTATACAAAAACTTTGTTTAAACCTTTCTATGGCTGCCTTAAAGGGTATTAATGATCCTAAAGAGCTTGATGCCTTAAAAGATGAAATAACAGATCTTAGAGCACAAAAATACGAGATGCTAGTAGCTAGAGGATATTCACCTGATTATTTAAATTTACATTATCATTGTCAAAAGTGTAAAGATACAGGTTTCATTGGTACTGAAAAATGCTCTTGTTTTAAAACTAGATTAATAAAATTGTATTATAAAGATTCTGAATTAGAGGAAGCTGTAAAAAGAAATAATTTTAGAACTTTTAATATTAATTTATATCCAAATCATAAACTAAACGATGAAAAATATACACCTAGAAAAAATATAGAATCTATTTTAGAATTTGTAACTGGTGAATATTTACCTAACTTTAAAAATATTAATACCAATCTTTTATTTTATGGTAATTCAGGTACAGGTAAAACTTTTCTATCTTGGTGTATAGCTAAAGAATTATTAGATAGAGGGCATTTAGTTGTATATAAAACTGCTGATGAGTTATTAAGAGCTTTAAAAGATGTTAAATTCAATAATGATACAGACTTAGAAAATTTACTTGTAAATTGTGATTTATTAATTATAGACGATTTAGGTTCCGAACAAATAACTGATTTTTCATCATCTGAGCTATTTACATTAATTAATAAAAAAATATTAAAAAATAAAAAGATGATTATTTCAACAAATTTAAGTTTACCTCTTATTTCAAAAAGATATAGCGAAAGAATTTCTTCAAGAATAATTGGTGAATTTAAATTATTTAAATTTATTGCAGAAGATATACGAATTCAACTTAACTTAAAAAGACAACAATAAAATATTTAACCGAAAATTTAATTACAATTTATAAATATATGAATGAAATAATCACTTGAGATATATAGTTTATTATTTTAACTATTTTATATTTCAAGTGATTATTTCTATTTATTAAATATCTTCAATTTTTTTATAAAACAAAAAAACTCCACTTTTGTGGAGTTTTTGGAGCTTCATGTCGGAGTCGAACCAACAACCTGCTGATTACAAGTCAGCTGCTCTGCCATTGAGCCAATGAAGCATATAATTTAAAGTGGCGACTCAGAAGGGGCTCGAACCCTCGACCTCCGGCGTGACAGGCCGGCACTCTAACCAACTGAGCTACTGAGCCGTATGATGGTGGAAACAACAGGGATCGAACCTGTGACCCTCTGCTTGTAAGGCAGATGCTCTCCCAGCTGAGCTATGCTTCC
>NZ_JAJKGM010000051.1:0-18440 GCF_021412605.1 Clostridium celatum | reverse complement strand
TCCCATAAAAATTGCTCCCTCTATAGTAATGACAGTTTTATTATTTTAACTGTCTACTATAAAGGGAGCATATCATTATTTTAATTACGGCTTTTTTTGTTTATTATAAATTAATATTCTACTGAATTAAGCTTTGAACTTTTCATAACAAAATGTTCAATGCCTTGAGCAATAGAATCAGCTAAAGACATAACAACAAACAATCTAGTGTTTTGTAAAAGCATAAATTCTAAATTTCCTGATATATTAACGACACCTTTTATACTCATTTCACCAACAGTAGGAAGAGATTTGTTAACAGCTAAACCAGGACGAAGAGGCAAATCCTC
Organism: Clostridium celatum; assembly: GCF_021412605.1. Lineage (NCBI taxonomy): Bacteria > Bacillati > Bacillota > Clostridia > Eubacteriales > Clostridiaceae > Clostridium > Clostridium celatum. Next base: position 18,111 of record NZ_JAJKGM010000051.1, on the reverse strand, counting down.
AATGAATATTTTACCGATATTTTGAACATTTCCTAAGGATGCATCTATTCCAATAATAAAGGGGTTAATAAAGTTATCGTTAATTTTATCTAAGATAGACTTTAAATTTATTGAATGAATAGGTGATTCTAATGAGCCGTAAATATGGATATTTTTATGTTTTAAATTTTTAAGTTTATATCCAATTAAAGGGCCAAGGGAATCTCCAGTTGCTCTATCAGTACCTATACATAAGAAGATAATAGGTCTATTATCTATCACCATAGAACTTAATTTTTTATATAAATATTCTCCAATCTCGGAATTAGCTGTAGGAGAAAATGAGTCTACAGAAAAACAGTTTTCCATTGAAATAACCTCCTTATATTGAAGATTATGGCCAATAATGGATTAACATATTCAAAAATACGTGAATTATTTATATAGAGAATTTATTTTGTTTAATGAATCTAAAGTATATCTAATTTCTTCTTCTGTATTAAAGTAACCTAAACTAAGCCTTACTGTACCTTCAGGATAAGTTCCAATGGTTTTATGTGCTAAAGGAGCACAATGTAATCCACTTCTATTACTTATATTAAAATCAGAGTCTAGAATATAAGATAATTCACTTACATCTAATTTAGAATGAGTAATTGAAATACAAGATGTACTTTTATCACTAGAGATTTCACCATGTATTGAAAAATTTCCCAAATCTAAAATTCCATTAATTAAATATGAACGCAGGTAATTATTATGTTCATAGATTGTACTCAATCCTTGGGATTTAATAAATTTAATTGCTTCATATAATCCTATTATTCCAGGAATATTTAGAGTACCAGACTCAAATTTATCAGGTAAAAAGTCAGGTTGAGATAAAGAGTGAGATAGGCTTCCAGTTCCACCTAATATTGATGGATTACATATTTTATTTAATTCATCATCAATAATAAAACCACCTACTCCTTGGGGTCCTAAAAGACTTTTGTGACCAGTAAAAGCTAAGGCATTTAAAGATAAAGCTTTAAAATCTATATCAATAACGCCGGCACTTTGAGCACTATCTAATATGAAGTATATATTATTTTTTTTACATAGTTCTCCAATTTCTTTAATTGGTTGAATTGATCCTGTAACGTTTGAAGCGTGAGTTATGACAATTAATTTTGTATTTGGTTTGATTGCCTTTTGTATATTATCAACATTAATGATTCCGTTAGAATTTGCATTAACAATATCTAATTCTATATTAAGCGTTTGCTTTAAATTATAAAGTGGTCTAATAACAGAATTATGCTCCATAGATGAAGTAATAACATGATCTCCACTTTTTAATATTCCATTAATTAATATGTTTAAAGAAGATGTTATGTTATTAGTAAATATAACATTTTCTATTTTGTCATAGTTGAAAAAACTAGCGATTTCTTCTCTTGCCATATATAAATATCTATTTGACTCTAATGCATTTGAATGATTAGCTCTACCGGGGTTACCACCTATGTTTACTAAATAATTATAAATTGAATCAGCAACAACTTTTGGTTTAGGAAAAGATGTGCTACTGTTATCTAAATATACTCTCATATAAAACTCCTTTAAATTAATCTTTAATATAAGTTTAAAAATTAAATTTTATGAAAATTAACGTACATTTTCTACTTAAATAAAATAGAAGATGTTTTATATAAATATGATAAGATAAATATAAAAAAATGCAATGTATTTTGTATTAGATATAAAATAAAAGGAAAGTATTAATATATTTATTAAAATTCAAAAACAGTTATAATATAATTAAGAATAAATTAGATGGAGGAGAACGATGAATTATTATATTATAGTATTTAAAAATACTCACGACGCAATGTCAGGAGAGAAAAAATTAAAAGAGTTAAATTATGAATTAAGAATAATGCCAACTCCAACTTTAATAACTCAAAGTTGTGGAATTTGCATAAGAATAGAATCAGAAGAGAAAATAAAAAGAATAATAGATGGTAATATTATTGAGTTTAAAAATATATATAAAAAAGAAAATACAGAATATATATTAGTTAAATAGCAAGAAGGTGAAAGCTTATAAATGGATTTTAAAGGTTATGTATTTCAGAAAATAGAGTCTGTGCTTAGCTTTGCTTGGGTAGATGAAATATTAAAGAAGCTATTATCTATTATTCTTATATCTATAATAATGTATATAGTAATAAGAATAGGTAATAAGCTTATAAAAAAATTTGTTGATAGACAAGTTGCAAGTAAGACTAATTTTTCACTAGATCCACAGAAAGCAAAAACAATAGGAGAAGTTCTAAAGAGTGTATTAAAATATACTGTATATGTTGTTGGAATAGGGGCTATGCTTTCAGATATATTTGCTAAAATTCCAGTTGCAGTAGCTAGTGCAGGTGGTTTTGCAATTGGTCTTGGAGCACAGAGCTTAGTAAAAGACATAATTAATGGTTTTTTTGTATTATTTGAAGATCAATATGGAGTAGGAGATCATGTTACAATAGGTGCTTTTTCAGGAATAGTAGAAAGTATAGGAATTAGAACAACTGTATTAAGAGATTTTACAGGCGATTTACATTTAATACCTAATGGATCAGTTTTAGAAGTTACAAATCACTCTAGAGGAGATATAAGATTTATAGTTGATATAGAAATAGCATATGAAGAAAATGTTGATGCAACTATTGAATTAATGAAAAATGTATGTAAGAAATTTGAGGAAAAGCACCAAGCAAAGCTTAGAGGAGAAGTAGAAGTGTTAGGTGTTTTTTCATTAAATGCATCTGGAGTAACTATTAGGGTTATAGGAAGAGCAGAACCATTAAGTCAATGGGAAATGGAAAGAGAGTTGAGAAAAGATATAAAACTTGCTTTAGATAAAGCTGGAATAGAAATTCCATATCCAAAGACTAAAATTATAAAATAATAAAGTAAAGTATTAAAATTAAGGAAAGTAGGGGGAATAAATATGATTGAAACTTTTGATTTAGGAGATATTGTTGAAATGAAAAAGCAACATCCTTGTGGAAGTAAGGAGTTTGAGGTTATTAGACTAGGTGCTGATATTAAAATTAAATGTGTTGGTTGCGGAAGAATAGTTATGATTCCACGTATTAAATTCCAAAAAGATGCAAAAAAGGTCGTTAAATCTAATTAATGAAATAAAAATACTTGAAATAGAATGAATAAAGTGATAAAATTTAAAATTGTAATCCCTGCTGCATTGATATTTTAATGCAGCCGTTAGTCCAAAGGAGGTGAAAATGATGAGAAAGTACGAAACTATATTTATATTACACCCATCATTAGACGAAGAAGCTGTTAAGGCTAATATCGAAAAATTCCAAGGTGTTATAGTAAATGGTGGAGGAAAAGTTGAAAATGTTGATTTCTGGGGTAAGAGAAAGCTTGCTTACGAAATAAACAAAGTTAATGAAGGTTACTACACTTTAGTTAACTTCGAAGCTAATCCTGAATTACCAAAAGAGTTAGACAGAGTATTCAGAATCACTGATGGTGTTATAAGACATATCATTGTTAAACAAGAAAACTAATAAGGTTGGTGTATAAATGAATAAGGTAATACTTATAGGCAGACTTACAAAAGATCCTGAGCTAAAATATACTCCAGGAAACGGAACTGCAGTAACCACCTTAACTTTAGCAGTTGATAATTATAACAGCAAATCTGGTGAGAAAAGTGCTGACTTTATCCCTGTAGTAATATGGGGTAAGCAAGCTGAAAACACTGCTCAATATATGAGTAAGGGTAGTCAAATTGCTATAAGCGGTAGAATTTCCACTAGATCATATGATGCAAAAGACGGTACTAAAAGATATGTAACAGAAGTCGTTGCTGATACCTTCAATGGTGTAAGCTTCTTATCAAGAGGTAATGGAGCTGGTAATGGCGGAAATTCATACAATGGTGGCGGAGCTGATTATTCACATTCATCAAATGATGTATTTGGTGGAATGAATTTCGATGAAGACATGACTCCAGTAGATGATGGAGATATGCCATTCTAGAAAAAAAGTCTAATTATTTTATAAGGAGGGAACGTCATGAGAGAAATGAAAAGATCTGGAAAAATGAGAAGATCTAAGAGAAAAGTATGTGCTTTCTGTGTAGATAAAGCTGAATCAATAGATTACAAAGATATCAACAAATTAAGAAAATTTGTTACAGAAAGAGGTAAGATTCTTCCAAGAAGAATTTCTGGTACTTGCGCTAAGCATCAAAGACAATTAACTGATGCTATCAAGAGATCAAGAAACATAGCTTTATTACCATTCACAACTGAATAGTAATAAATTTATTAGCCCCTGAGTTTCAGGGGCTTTTATTTTTATATAGAAAAATAATTACATAAATTGTAATTACAATGCTATTTAGTTGCATAAATAATGAAAAATAATTAAAATATAAATACAAGGTATTAAAGGGGTGAAGAGGGTGAAGAAGAAAGAAGAATTAAATATTATGGCAAATATAAAAATAATTGAAGAGCTAAAGGCAAATTTACTATGTATAATAGGAGAGTTTTTTTCACTTTTAACGAAGGGAACTAATATTGCTCAAGATGCTATATTAAATTGTATATCTGGTGCCATTTTAATTTTATATGTATTAGCTCAAAAATTAGGTTATAGTTGTGCTGAAGTTGATGATGATATGAGAAAAAAATTAAAATTAGGAATAGCTGAAGAGCATGAGTATGAAAAGGAAGGTAAGAGCCTAAGTAAGCTTCAAAAACATATTCGAGAACGCTATTAATAATTAATTAGGAGGCTTTTATGAAAGAAAAGCTCGAAAGGCATAAATCTTTAATTATAACAGGTATATCTATAATAATTATTATACTATTATATTATGCTGACCAATTTTATTTAGCTAGTATTTTATTATTAACTTATATAGTATCAAGAGAGTATTTATATAATGAATATTTAGAAACCAAAATAGCAAATGATATAATTTTACGAATTAAGAATAATATAAATGACAATATTTCTAATGCGTCATTTCCTATATCTTTAATTGATGGTTATGGTAATATTTTATGGGCAAATAAAAGGTTAAAGGAAGAACTGTTTTTATTAGATTTAAAAGATGAAAATATATTAGCTATAGCAAGAAACTTAGATTTGCATAAGCTATTAAAATGTGATAGGGATTTAAGCCAAAGAGTAAAAATAAAAGATTCATTTTATAGTATATATGCTAATAAAATTAGTGAAGAAAATGAAGATGAAAAATATGTAGTATATTTTAATGAGGTAAGTAATTTAAGAGATATAAATTCTACTAAAGAAAGTATTATGCTAATTGAAGTAGATAATTTATCAGAAGCCCTAGAAGGTACAGATGAAATAAATAGACCAATGCTAGCAGCAGAGGTTGAAAAAATGATTAATTCTTATAGTAAGAAGCTAAAATCAATGAGTATTAAATATGAGTTTAATAAGTATGCTTTATCAGTACAAGATAAGTATATAAATGATGAAATTAATTCTAAATTCAATATATTAGAAAGTATATCTAAGATTGATAGAGGAAATAAATTAGAAGTAACCCTGAGTATTGGTATTGGAAGAGGGGGAAGTAGCCCAGAGGAAAACTATCATAATGCCGTTACAGCAAAAGAATTAGCTCTAGGTAGAGGTGGAGATCAAGTTGTTATTAAAAATAATGAAAAGATAACCTTTTTTGGTGGAAATACTCGTGAACTTGAAAAACGAACTAGGGTTAGAGCAAGGGTTATATCTCAAGCATTAAGAGAATTGATTTTTGAAAGTAGCAATATTTATATAATGGGTCATAAGAGTCCAGATATGGATTGCTTAGGTGCATCTATTGGAATATGGTCAGCAGTAAAACAGCTAGGTAAAAATTGCAATATTATTATGGATAATGATACAAATGCCGTTGAATATTATATGTCTAAACTACAAGAAGACTCAAAATATGATAATTTATTTATATCTAGTGAAGATGCTGAAAAAAATATAAATGAAAAAACGTTATTAATAATAGTAGATGTGCATAATAAGGGATATGTAAATAATTTATCTATAGTAGAAAAAATAAATAGAAAAATAATAATAGACCATCATAGAAGAAGTGCTGATATTATTGAAGGTACTTTATTAAATTATATTGAAGTATATTCTTCATCAACATCTGAAATGGTAACAGAATTGATCCAATATATGTTACAAAAACCTAGAATCAATAAGCTAGAGGCAGAAGGTCTTTTAGCAGGTATATTTATGGATACGAAAGGTTTCCAATTTAAAGCCGGTGTTAGAACTTTTGATGCAGCAGCATTTTTAAGATCCTTAGGTGCAGATACTGTAGCCGTTAAAAAAATGTTTACTGATAGTTTAGAAGATTATCTAGTTATAGCAGAAATTATAAGAAGTGCAGAAGTATATGATAACTTAGCAATAGCAATATCACCTCCTACTAATAAAAATACTGTGATAGTAGCTAGGGCAGCAGATGAGTTATTAGGTATTTCGGGAATAGATGTATGTTTTGTTTTATGTGAGATAAATAATGCTATAATAATAAGTGGTAGATCATCAGGAGATGTTAATGTTCAAGTTATATTAGAAGAGCTTGGTGGAGGAGGTCATATGAATATGGCTGGAGCTAAATTAAATGTTAATATCGATGATGCAGTAAGTTTATTAAAAGAGGCAATAAATAAACATTATAAGATAAAGGATAAAAAATAAAATATTAAAGGATAGGTGTAAAGCAATGAAGGTAATTTTATTACAAGACGTTAAGAAGATGGGGAAAAAAGGTGATGTTATAGAAGCATCAGATGGATATGCAAGAAACTATTTATTTCCTAGAAAATTAGCTGAAGAAGCAACAGCAAATGCATTACATGTTGTTAACGCTAAGAAAGAAAATGAAAGAAAGAAAAAGCTTGCAGAATTAGAAGCAGCTCAAAAATTAGCAGCTGAATTAAAGGGAAAAGAAGTTAGTATAGAAGCGAAAGCTGGAGAAAGTGGAAGATTATTTGGAGCAATAACTAACAAAGATATAGCAGAAGTAATTAATAGCAAATTCAACTTATCAATAGATAAAAAGAAAATAGTTATGGATACTATAAAAGTGGCTGGTGGATATGAAATAGAAGTTAAATTATATCCAGAAGTATCAACAAAGATGAAGGTTATTATTGTTCCTAAACAATAAGGAGGATTAACATTGAATTTAATTAAAGAAGGAATCAACTTAGAAGAATTAGTAAAAAGTGATTTACCTTTAGAAGTAAAAGTTAACGTATTATTTGATGTTCTTAAGAATGTTCTTGATGAAGGTGCTATAAGAGCTAGAACTGTAAGATTTAAATTACAAAAGTATGTTAACTCAACAGAGGTAAATGATAGAATTTATGCATTAAATGTTATAGCATCAGATGGGAACGGGGCTAAGGTGGTTCCAAATGATGATACAGCCACTGAGGTTTTAGAGGATGTTATTTATTGGATATCTGAAAATATAGCTAAAAAATATGTTCAAAATAAAATAGAATCTGAAGTAGAAAAAGCTTTAGTTGAAAGACAAGATAAGTTTATGGATGAACTTAGATTATCTATCATAAAAAAGCAAAAAGGAACTGAAAATACTAAGACAGCAGCAAAGTTAGAAAGGCTTGAAAAGTTAGATTCAAAGCGTATAAATAAAAATGTAATGACTCTTTTAAGACCTGAGAACTTTGATGAAATAGTAGGGCAAGAAAGAGCTGTAAAATCATTAATTTCAAAAATGTCATCACCATATCCACAACATATAATACTTTACGGGCCACCAGGGGTTGGTAAAACTTCAGCTGCTAGACTGGCATTAGAAGCAGCAAAGAAGCTTAAATTTACACCTTTTGATGAAGACTCAAAGTTTGTTGAAGTAGATGGTACAACACTTAGATGGGATCCAAGAGAAATTACAAATCCTTTATTAGGTTCAGTACATGATCCTATATATCAAGGAAGTAAAAGAGATTTAGCTGAAATCGGAGTTCCTGAGCCAAAGACTGGATTAGTTACAGAGGCTCATGGTGGAGTATTATTCATTGATGAGATTGGTGAATTAGATGAAATACTTCAAAATAAATTATTAAAGGTTTTAGAAGATAAGAGGGTTGAATTCTCATCATCTTACTACGATCCAGATGATGAAAATATACCTGCATATATAAAATATTTATTTGATAACGGAGCACCAGCTGATTTTGTATTAATTGGTGCAACAACTAAAGACCCGAGTCAAATAAATCCAGCATTAAGATCAAGATGTACAGAAGTATATTTTGAACCATTATCTTCAAAAGATATAGAAGGTATAGTTAATAATGCTTCTGAGAAGTTAAACGTAACTTTAGAGGATGGAGTTGCACATTTAATAAGTCAATATACTATAGAAGGTAGAAAGGCTGTAAATATTTTATCAGATGCTTATGGTTATTCATTATATAGCTTAGAAAATGAAGAAAGTCATAATATGATATCTGTTAAAGATGTTGAAGAAGTAATTTCAATTGGTAGATACTCACCTTTTGAAAGAATAGATAATTTAGATAAATATGAAGTTGGTCATGTATACGGATTAGGTGTAAGTGGTTTCTTAGGATCTACTATAGAAATTGAAGCAGCAGCATTTCCTGCTAAGAAAAAAGGAAATGGAACTATAAAATTTAATGATACAGCTGGTTCTATGGCAAAAGATTCTGTATTTAATGCTGCATCTGTAATAAGAAAAATAACAGATAAAGATATTAAAGATTATGATGTTCATGTAAATGTAATTGGAGGAGGTCAAATTGATGGACCTTCAGCAGGAGCAGCTATTACAGTTTGTATAATTAGTGCTCTTACTAATAAGCCAATACGTCAAGATGTTGCAATAACAGGGGAAATTTCTTTAAGAGGTAAGGTAAAACCAGTAGGCGGTATATTTGAAAAAATATATGGAGCTAGAAGAAAAGGAATTAAACTTGTAGCTGTACCAAAGGATAACGAAAAAGAAGTTCCTCTTGGACTTGAAGATATTGAAGTAAAATCAATAAGTCATATAGAGGAACTTATGGAGATAGTATTTGAGAAGTAATGTAGATTAAGCTTCCTTTTATAGGAAGCTTAATTTTATTATGTGAAAAAGGATATTTATTATACAAAGTAATATTAATTTCTTATTATTTTGTTATAATAACTTTATGATAAAAAATACGTTAAAATAAAAAACTTTGGAGGGAGGGTTACTTATGGAAGCACCTATGATGAGAAGTTTACCACAAAGTATTGAAGCTGAGCAGTCAGTTATAGGGGCAATGATAATAGATAAGAGTGCCATTGCTCAGGTTTTAGAAAAATTGCAAGAAGAAGATTTTTATAGAGATGGTCATAAAGCTATATATAAGGCAATAAGAGAAATGTATTCAAAAGATATGGCTGTAGATTTAGTAACTTTGTTGGAATATTTAAAAACTACAGATACGCTTGATAAAGCTGGTGGTGTTACTTATATATCGGAGTTAAGTGCATCAGTACCAACTACAGCGAACTTAAGCTCATATATAAGAATAGTTGAAGAGAAATCTACTCTAAGAAAATTAATAAAATCGTCAACAGCAATTATTGAAGAAAGTTATAATTCTGGTGGAGATGTAGAGAAAGTAATTGATTTAGCTCAAAAAAAGATTTTTGATATAGCAGAAAAGAAAGATTCTAAGGAATATGAACCACTTTCTAATGTTCTTGAAAGAGGGTTTCAAGAAATAGAAAGATTATTTAATAATAAAGGTGAAATAACTGGAGTAGGGTCTGGAATAAAAGATTTAGATGCTAAAACATCAGGATTCCAAAAAGGAGATATGGTTCTTATTGCAGCAAGACCTTCAATGGGAAAAACTACGTTCTCTTTAAATATTGCAGAAAATGCAGCATTAAAGGAAGGAAAAAGTGTAGTTATATTCTCTCTGGAAATGTCAAAAGAGCAATTAGCTTATAAGTTATTATGCTCTCAAGCAAATGTTGATATGTTAAAGCTTAGAACAGGTAATTTAGAGGATGATGATTGGGATAGAATAGCAAGAGCAACAGGACCATTAGCAAAAGCTAAAATTTATATTGATGATACTGCTGGTATAAGTGTTATGGATATGAGATCTAAGTGCAGAAAGATAAAAATGGAGCACGGTATAGATATGATACTTATAGATTACTTACAGCTTATGTCTGGTAGTGCAGGTAGTGATAATAGACAACAAGAAGTATCAGAGATATCAAGATCTATTAAGGCATTAGCAAAGGAAATGGAATGTCCAGTAATAGCATTATCACAGTTATCTAGAGCTCCTGAACAAAGAGCAGACCATAGACCTATGCTATCTGACCTTAGAGAATCAGGTTCAATAGAACAGGATGCCGATGTTGTTATGTTCTTATATAGAGATGAGTATTATAACAAGGAAACAGAAGAAAAAGGTATTGGTGAGTGTATTATAGCTAAGCAAAGAAACGGCCCAGTTGGGACTGTAAAAATGGCTTGGGTTGGAGCTCACTCTAAGTTTGCTGATTTAGATTTAGTTCATAAAGAATAAATAAGAATACTCTAAAGTTTTAATAAATTAGGAACTTTAGGGTATTTTTTATAAATAAAAATTGTGGATAACTTTAAAATAATATTTTTTAAATATAGTTTTATTTTCTGTGGAAAACTTTTAAAAAGTATAGCTGTGGATAAGTTTTTATTTTTAAGTTAGGAATATGTTGTAGAAGTAAATATATTTAACTATAAAGATTATTAGTATATGTTAATAATAAGAAAGGTGGAAATATAAATGAAAAAAAGAATTGGATTTATTGGTTGTGGAAATATGGGTAAGGCTATGCTTGGCGCTATGGTTAAGTCTAATGAGATTGCACTAGGAGATTTAATTGTATCAACAAAGAGTAAAGCATCAGCTGAAAAAATTAGTGATGATTTTGAAGTTAAAACAACTACTGATAATAAAGAAGTTGTTAGAAATTCAGATATATTATTTTTAGCTGTAAAGCCTTATTTCTTTAAGGAGGTCATTGAAGAAATAAAGGATTTAGTTACAGAAAATACAATAATAATATCAATAGCAGCAGGAATTACTATAGCACAAATTGAAGAATGGTTTGGTAAGAATATTAAAGTGGTAAGAACTATGCCAAATACACCTGCATTAGTAGGGGAAGGTATGTCTGCTATTTGTCCTAATAAAAATATAACTGAAGAGGAATTACAATATGTAGGAAGATTATATGATTTATTTGGTAAATATGAAGTTTTAGAAGAAAAAGATTTTCATGCATTTATTGCACTTTGTGGTTCATCACCGGCTTATGTATTTATGTTTATAGAAGCAATGGCAGATGCAGGAGTTAAGCTTGGACTACCTAGAGTTAAAGCATATAAATTAGCAGAGCAAGCTATATTAGGATCAGCAAAGCTTGCATTTGAAACAGGAAAGCACCCTGGTGTACTAAAAGATGAGGTTTGTTCACCAGGAGGAACTACTATAGAAGCTGTAATAGATCTTGAAAAGAATGGTTTTAGAAATACAGTTATGAGTGCAGTAGAAAAGTGTGCAGATAAATCAAAGAATATGTAGTGCATTTATGAAAGTAATAAGGATATAAAAAATAGAACCTTGCTGTAGGTTCTATTTTTTATAGAATTAAATAGTTGAAACACCACTTTTAATTGCAGCTCCTTTAACTGCTTCTGCAACTTTCTTTTGAACTTCTAAGTTAAATGCTTTTGGAATAATATAATTTGGATTTAATTCTTCTTTTGAAACAGAATTTGCAATTGCATGAGCTGCGGCTATTTTCATTTCCTCATTAATTTCAGTAGCTCTAACGTCTAAAGCACCTCTAAATATTCCAGGGAAGGCTAAAACGTTATTTATTTGGTTAGGGAAATCAGAACGCCCAGTACCAATAACTTTAGCTCCAGCTTCTTTTGCATCATCAGGGAATATTTCTGGTGTTGGATTAGCCATAGCAAATAAGATTGCATCAGAATTCATAGATTTAACCATTTCTTTAGAAACTATATTAGGTGCAGAAACTCCTATAAATACATCAGCATTTTTAATAACGTCTTTTAATATTCCTGATTCATTATTTGGATTTGTTATATTAGCAAGTTCTTCAAAATATTTATTTGAATATTCAATATCTCTATTTAAAGCACCATCTCTATCACAAACAACTATGTTTTTTGCACCATATGATAATAAAAGTTTAGTTATTGCAGTACCAGCGGAACCAGCACCATTAACAACTATTTTTAAATCTTCTATGTTCTTATTAACTATTTTAAGTGCATTTATTAAACCAGATAAAACTATAATAGCAGTTCCATGTTGGTCATCATGGAATACAGGAATATTTAATCTTTCTTTTAATTTTTTTTCTATTTCAAAGCATCTAGGTGCAGATATATCTTCTAAATTTATTCCACCTAAAGTAGGAGCAATTCTAACTACAGTTTCAACAATTTCATCAACATCTTTAGTATCAAGAACTATAGGAAAAGCATCTACATCAGCAAATTCCTTAAATAATACAGATTTTCCTTCCATAACAGGTAATGAAGCTAAGGGACCAATGTCTCCAAGACCTAAAACAGCAGTACCGTCAGAAATAACAGCAACAGTATTCCATTTTCTTGTGTACATATATGCTGCAGATGGATCTTTGTGTATTGCTCTGCAAGGTTCAGCAACACCAGGTGTATAGGCAAGAGATAAGTCTTGTGAATTTTCCACCTTAACTCTAGATTTTATTTCAAGTTTACCTTTATATTTTTCGTGAAAAATTAGTGATTCCTCATATATACTCATAAAAAACATCCTTTCAAATAACTTATAAGTATATTATACGAATTATATAAAATAAAATCAAAAAAATATTCGAATTTAATCTTGAAAAAGATTTGTTGTTTTGATAGTATGAGATGTAGAGAAATTTTAATAAAATATAAATTTAATATATATAAAGTCTTAGAGGAGGCGTATAAAATGTCAGCATTTATTGTTTTAGGGGCACAGTGGGGCGATGAAGGTAAAGGTAAAATGACAGATTACTTAGCAGAAGAAGCTGAAGTAGTTGTAAGATTCCAAGGTGGAAATAATGCAGGTCATACTGTAGAGGTTGGAGATAAACAATATAAGCTTCACTTAATACCATCAGGTATATTACATGATGAAAAACTTAATGTAATAGGAAATGGTGTAGTTGTTGATCCGATAGCTCTTTTTTCTGAAATAGAATATTTAGAAAGAGAAGGAGTTAAAGTAACTCCAGAAAAGCTAATAGTAAGTGATAGAGCTCATGTTATAATGCCATACCATAAGATTTTAGATAAGTTAAAAGAACAAGCTAGAGGGAAAAATGATATAGGAACTACAGGTAAGGGAATAGGGCCTTGTTATACTGATAAGTTTGAAAGATGTGGTATAAGAGTTTGTGATCTTATCAATAAAGAGGTATTTAAAGAAAAATTAATTTCTAATATAGAACTAAAAAATGATTATATAACTAAAATACTTGGTGGAGAAGCCTTAAACTTTGATGAAATATATGAAGAATACTCAAAGTATGCAGAAAAGTTAAAACCATTTGTTAAGGATACTTCAGTAAGGGTTTATGAAGATATAAAGAAGGATAAGACTGTTTTATTTGAAGGAGCTCAAGGAATGCTTCTTGATATAGATTATGGAACTTATCCATATGTAACATCATCTAATACTACTGCAGGGGGAGTTGCTAGTGGTGTTGGTATAGGACCAAATATGATTACTAATGCTGTAGGTATAGCTAAGGCTTATACAACAAGAGTAGGAAAAGGACCATTCCCAACAGAGCTTGAAGATGAAACTGGAGAATGGATTAGAGAAAAAGGACATGAATACGGAGTAACTACAGGTAGATCAAGAAGATGTGGTTGGCTTGATATAGTTATCTTAAAGACTTCTGTAAGAGTTAGTGGATTAACTTCATTAGCAGTTACAAAGATAGATACATTAGCTGGATTAGATAAGGTAATGATGTGTGTTGGGTATAAATTTAATGATGAAGTAATAGATTATTTCCCAGCAAGTTTAGAAGATTTAGCTAAATGTGAGCCTATATATGAAGAGTTTGATGGTTGGGATGAAAGTGTAGCAGATGCTAGAAGCTATGAAGAATTACATCCAAATGCAAGAAAATACTTAGAAAGAATTGAAGAATTAACAGACACAAGAATTTCTATAGTATCAGTAGGACCAAGAAGAGACCAAACAATGAGAGTTAAACCTCTATAATTAAAATTAATATAATAATATATCTGTTTAAAAATAAGAGTTTATATATTTAATATTAAGCTCTTATTTTTATATGAAAATATGGTTATATATTTTAAGTATATTAATGATTTTAAGAATATTATTTAAATTTGTGAACAAACTACTAATAAATATAAAGATAGTAGGAGTGTTAGTTATGATAGATAAATATACAAGTTTAAATGATGCAATATATCAAGATCCTAGAGTTGCAGATATATTAATGAGTTATGGAGTACCATGTTATGGGAATACAGAAAATCAATTATCGAGCTTAGAGGATGTAGGGATAAGATATGGAATAGATATAAATTCTGTAATTAGTAAAATTAATAGCACTACAAGTAGTTTATATTGAAATATATTTCTAAATATATATAATTTATTTAGAAATATATTTCAATAGTTTTTAATAGGAGATTAATATAATATGATTACTAAGGATATGACAATAGGAGAAGTAATAAAGGCAAATTCTAATAAGGCTGATATTTTAATGAGCTTTGGTATGGGATGTGTAGGATGTCCATCAGCTCAAGCAGAAACTATAGAAGAAGCAGCATATGTTCATGGAATAAATTTAGATGAATTATTAGAAGCATTAAATAAATAGTAAAAGGATCCATAAAATTTGGGTCCTTTTATTTTTAATATGATTTTAATATATGATAAAATATAAGTTAAATATAAGTTATTTTACTTTTAGAGAGGTGAGGTTTTATGGGAATTATAACAGAAAAAGAGTATGAAGTTCATTATTATGAGGCTAATTATAAATTAGATTGTAAAATATCATCTATAATTAATTACTTTTGTGATATTGGTGGTAAACAATCAGAAGAATTAGGTGTTGGAATTAATTATTTAACAGAAAAAAGATTAGCATGGGTATTTTATAAATATGATATAAAGGTAAATAGATATCCTAAATATGGAGAGAAAATAAAAGTTATAACAATGGCAAAGAGTTTTAAGAAGTTTTATGCATCAAGGGGATACGAAATATATGATGAAAATAATGAGAAGATAGTAGAGGGTGAAGGGATATTTCTTTTAATAAATATCGATAAAAGAAGAGCTGTAAGGATTCCAGAAGAGCAATATATAGCATATGGTGTTGAGTTAGAAAATTGTGAGGATATTAAACCAACAAAATTAGAAAAATTAACAGAAGAAATGCATCATGCTAATTTTAAAGTAAGATATGGTGACATAGACTCTAATATGCATGTAAATAATGTTAGATATGTTGAATGGGCTATAGAGTCGCTACCGCTAGATATTGTATTAAATTATGAGATGAAAGAAATTAGCGTAATATTTGAAAAAGAATGTAAATATGGAGCAGAAATAACAGCAGCTTGTCAAATTATTGAACAAGAAGAGAAATTAACTATTCTTCATAAAATTTCAGATCAAGAAGGTAAAGAGTTAACAATATTAACTAGTAGATGGGAAAAATTAAAATAAAAAACTAAGTTGCTACGCAACTTAGTTTTTTTCTGCAATTGATTTTGCAGCTGTATAGCCTGAACTCCATGCCCATTGAAGATTAAATCCACCGCAATCACCATGAACATCTAATATTTCACCGGTAAAGTATAGATTTTCAACAAGTTTTGATTCTAAAGTTTCTGAATTTACATCTTTAGTATCAACGCCACCGATTGTAACTTGTGCTTGGTTAAAATCATTAGTACCAGTACATGTGAATTTCCAAGACTTTAAGGTATTAATTAATTGTTTCTTTTCCTTCCAGGTTAATTCATAACAAGGCAATTGAAGATTTGTTATACCACATTCCTTTAATAATATAGGAATTATTTTTTTATTAACAACACCAATTAAAGCATTAATAATTGGTCTATGACCAAAGAGTGCAAAATGACACTCTATAAAGTTTTCAAGTTCCTCATAAGTATAGCTTGGAAGTAAATCAACGATTACCTCTGTCTTTTTGTTATTATAAGTGCCTTGAGATGCTAATGCTGAAATTTGAAGTATTGGAGGACCAGAAATTCCGTAGTCAGTAAATAAAATTTCACCAAAATCTTTTTTTACTTCTTTATCGTCAACCAAAAGGGTAGCGTAACCATCAAATTTTACACCAGACAAAGCTTTTAGGTGCGGATAATCTAATTTTAATTGAACTATTCCAGGTAATAATGAAGTTATCTTATGACCAAAACTTTTTGCTAAAGAATGACCACTGCCGTCAGAACCTGTTTTTGGAGCAGTTTTTCCTCCGCAAGCTAAAATTATTTTATTGGCTGTGAATAACTTATAATCTTCATTGGTTGTGGATAACTTAAAGATTTTATCCTTGTGGATAGTTTTTATTTTACAAGCTGTGTATAAAGGTACATTTCTATCTTCTATTGCCATTTTTAAAATATCAACAACAGAAGAGGCTTGTAATGATTGGGGATACAGCTTACCTGTTGGCATAGCTGTAATAGGTAGACCAAGAGTCATAAAAAGGTCTAGAGTATCTTTAAGTGATAATGTTTCTAGCGCTGAAAATTTAAAATTAGAATTAGAGCTATGATAATTAATAAATGGTGGTTTAATGCAGTTATTTGAGATATTACATCTACCATTACCTGTAGTTAAAATCTTTTTACCAATTCTATCAGTACTTTCAACAATTGCAACGTCTATTCCAAAATCCTTAGCAGTAATTGCAGCCATTAATCCAGATGCACCACCACCAACGATTATTAAATCATGATGTATCAAAATAAACACCCCTTTTTTATAAGTTAAGAATTAAAATTTAAAAATTATAAATGATATAAATATAATTTATAATAAAATATTAAATTCATAATTAAATAAATTTAATATGCCACTAATAAATTATTTAAATTCTAACATAATAAAATAATTCTAACATAGTAATATAACTAATTAAACTAAGGAATACTATTGTAGAGGTGATTATTTAATGATAGCTAAAGTTATTAATTCTAACTTAGAGGATTATGGAAAGGAGTTTAAAGTTAGAAGATTAAATTATGAGCAAGCGGTAGTTAACTATCCTGGTAATAAGGGAATAAAGGTATTTTCTAAAAGTGATATAGAATTTATTACAGAGGGAGAAGTTGATGAATTTCTAATAAAGTATGATGATTTTTTAAAGATAAAATTAAATAGGGGAATTTCAGTTGCACTATATAAAGTTATTTTAGAAACAGTAGAAGAACAATTTAATAATAAATTTGAATGCTTAAATTTATTAAGAGATAAATACATAGTAAATAAAAGAGGAATATGGGAAAAAGAAATTTTATGTGTTATAAATAATAATATTCCTATAAAGATTGTAGCATCAGGACAAAATTTTAAAAAAAGTGGATTTAATATAAGTATTAATGAAATAGATAAAGAAGAATTTTTTGAAATATGTTCTTTTGAAATAAAAAAAATAAATAAAGAAATTAAAGAAAAGGAAGAAATATTAGCTAGATATGGCCTAGCAATAGAAAAAATTAAAAACCCTAAAAACCCAGTAAAAATGCTGCTTTAGGCGTTATTTAAAATAAGTTGTAAAAAAAAATAAAAAAAAGTTTTAAAAAAGTGTTGACACATTATTTAATTTTCGGTATTATAGGTAATGTGCTCGGGAGAGCGCAACGAAATGAATGAAACTTAGGCCCCTTGGTCAAGCGGTCAAGACACCACCCTTTCACGGTGGTAACAGGGGTTCGATTCCCCTAGGGGTCACCAT
>NZ_JAJKGM010000050.1:0-18712 GCF_021412605.1 Clostridium celatum | reverse complement strand
ATAAATTAATATATTTTAAATTATATTACATATTTGTATAAAATTAAAGACTACTGACACTTTGTCAGCAGTCTGAAGAACTATCAAATTAAAATTTGATAGTTCTTTTTTACTTTAGTTAAAGAAAATACATATAAATAGAAGGTAGTTTTTATTAAGTAAAATTCATAAACAAATAAATTTGCAAAATGCTAATTTATAAAGATCAAAAAATAAAAAACACACAACATAAACAAATTGACATATAAGTAATAAATTGGTAAAATAAAGATAAAGAAAGAAAAAACAAACAAAAAGCAGATTTAGTTTTTTAAGTGTTTATTAGAAGGGAGAGAATTTATGTTTTCAGAATATGAAATAAAAAAACAGATGTGTGATATAGGAAAGAGGATTTATCAAAATGGATTTGTTGCGGCAAATGATGGAAATCTTTCGGTGAGAATAAATGATAAGGAAGTACTTTGTACACCTACAGGAGTTTCAAAGGGATATATGACTCCAGATATGATTTGTAAGGTAGATATTAATGGTAATGTATTACAAGCTAATGGGAAATTTAAACCTTCATCAGAAGTTAAAATGCATTTAAGAGTTTATAGAGAGAGACCAGATGTAAAATCAGTAGTTCATGCTCATCCACCATATGGTACAAGCTATGCTATTGCAGGAATTCCATTAAATAAAGCAATTATGCCAGAAGCAGTTATAGCCTTAGGGGAAGTTCCAATAGCGGAATATGGAACTCCATCAACAGAAGAAATTCCAGATGCAGTAGCTAAGTATTTACAATGCTATGATGCAGTACTTTTGGAAAACCACGGAGCATTAACGTATGGTCCTGATTTAATGACAGCATATTTTAAGATGGAATCATTAGAATTTTATGCAAAGCTTATGTTTATATCAAGTCAAATTGGTGAGCCACAAGTTCTGAATAATGGTCAGGTTGAAAAATTAATAGATATAAGAAAGAATATGAATTTAGTAGGTAAGCATCCAGCTCTATGTAACAAAGAAGGAAAATGTAAATATAGTTCAAATTATATTGAAGAAGAAACCTCTTCAGAAGAAGAATTAATAGCAAGAATAGTTAAAGAGGTAACAGCTAGAGTGTTATCTAAATAATGATAGATATAAATTTTAAATTTGTGTTTAGAATTAAGGGTGATTGATTTGAATGAAAATAAATATCTTAATTTAAAGATAGCAACTCATGTAATTGAGGCAGTTCAGCAAATAGCAAATAATTATGGAACTCCAGTTGTTATTGCAATAGCGAATGAGTGGGGAACACCAATAGCAATTCATTTTATGGATGAAGCATTACCAGCAAGTTTTGATATTGCTTTAAATAAGGCATATACAAGTGCTACAGTAAGGCTTTCTACAGAAGAAATAAGAGAATTATCAAGGGATGGGGGAGAGTTATTTGGGATAAATAATAGTAATAATAACAAGATAGTATCTTTTCCAGGTGGCTTTCCGTTAAAGATAAATGAAAAAGTTGTAGGTGGTGTTGGAGTAAGTGGTGGAACTGCTAAATATGATAATGAGTTAGCTTTTCTTGCAAAAGAGATTTATGGGGAGGTAATTAAGTGGATGATAACACAAAATTAATACAAGATATTGTTGCGAAGGTTATTAGTGAGATTGGAACTAAAGAAATTGAAGAAGAAGCATGCTGTGGAAATGGTAGTTGTGGTGGAAGTTGTGGATGTAATAAAGAAAAGTATGTTTTTGAAGATGTTGATTCTGCAGTAGCGGCAGCAAAAAAGGCATATAAAGAATTAAAACAACTTACAATTAAAGATAGGGAAAATATAATAACAAAAATAAGGGAAAAGTGCTTAACATATTCTGAAAGATTATCTATTATGGCAGTTGATGAAACTGGTATGGGAAAAGTTGAAGATAAAATAACAAAGCATGTTTTAGTAGCTAGAAAAACCCCAGGAACTGAAGACTTAACTACAACTGCATGGAGTGGTGACGGTGGATTAACTTTAGTTGAAAGAGGAGCTTTTGGTGTAATTGCAGCTATAACTCCATCAACAAATCCAACTGCAACAATTTTTTGTAACTCAATTGGAATGATTGCAGCAGGAAATTCAGTAGTTTTTGCTCCGCACCCAGCAGCAAAAAGCTGTTCTAAATTTGCAGTAAAACTTATAAATGAAGCTTCTATTGAAGTTGGAGGACCAGAAAATATTGTAGTTACATTTGAAAATCCAAGCATAGAGATAACTAGTGCTTTAATGAAACATAAGGATATTCCATTTATATCAGCAACTGGCGGACCAGGAGTTGTAACTCAAGCTTGTTCTTCAGGTAAAAGGGCAATAGGAGCAGGAGCTGGAAATCCACCTGTGCTTGTTGATGAAACAGCAGATATAAAACATGCAGCGAAATCAATAATAGCAGGTGCTACTTTTGATAATAATCTACCATGTATAGCAGAAAAGGAAGTAGTTGCATTAGATTCTATTTGTGATGAACTTATAGAGGACATGCAAAAAGAAGGAGCATATTTTTTGAATAGTACTGAATTAATTAATAGATTAATTGATACTGTATTAATTAGGAAAGATGGAAAAGTTACATTAAATAGAAATTTTGTAGGTAGAGATGCGAAAATAATATTAGATGCAATTGGTGTTTATGCCGATGATTCGGTAAAATGCATAATATTTGAAGGATGTAAAAGTAATTTATTAATAGTTGAAGAATTAATGATGCCTATACTGGGAATAGTGAGAGTTAAAGATTTTAATACAGCAGTGGATGTAGCTGTAGAACTTGAACATGGAAATAGGCATTCAGCTCATATACATTCAAAGAGAATTGATAGATTAACTTATTTTGCAAGAGAAATAGATACAGCAATATTTGTTAAGAATGCACCGTCATATTCGGCATTGGGAGTAGAGGCCGAAGGATATCCTACATTTACAATAGCTAGTAGGACTGGAGAAGGTTTAAGCTCAGCAAAAACCTTTAGTAAAAGTAGAAGATGTATTATGAAGGACGCACTTTCTATTAAGTAAAAAGAGATATAAAAATTACAATTTGATGAGGGTTTTAAATAATATATACAAATAATTTAGGAGTATGTAATTACGGGGAGGGATTGGGATGAATGTTAATAATATTGATATAGAAGCTATTGTTAAGAATGTAATTAATGAAATGACATCTGCATGTATAAAAGAAGAAATAAAAGTAATTAAAAATACTGCAAAGGTGGGATTATTAACTGCAAAACAAAGAATAGAAATAAAAGAGTTTAATATACCGGCAATTAATGACGATGAAATGCTTATTAAGGTTGAGGGATGTGGTATTTGTGGCACAGATGTACATGAATATAAGAATGATCCCTTTGGAATAATTCCAGTAGTGCTTGGACATGAAGGCACTGGTGAAATAATAAAAATAGGTAAAAATATTAAAAAGGATTCTTCAGGAAAAGACCTTAAGCTTGGAGATAAAATAGTAACTTGTGTTATTCCATGTGGTGAATGTCCTGTATGTTTAAATCATCCAGATAGAACTAATCTTTGTGAAAATGCAGGGATTTATGGATTGATATCTGATGATAACGTTCACTTAAACGGTTGGTTTGGTGATTATTTAGTAATAAGAAAAGGTTCTACTATTTTCAATGTATCTGATATGGATTTACATTCAAGAATATTAATTGAACCAGCTGCAGTTGTTGTACATGCTGTTGAAAGAGCTAAAGCAACAGGGCTTTTTAAATTTAATTCAAAGGTTTTAGTTCAAGGATGTGGGCCAATAGGGTTATTACTATTGAGTGTTCTTAGAACTTCAGGAATTGAAAATATTATAGCTGTTGATGGAAATGAAAAGAGACTTGAAATGGCAAAAAGATTAGGTGCAAATGAAACTATTAATATAATGGAAAGCTCTTCTTTTGAAGAGACAATAAACAAAGTTAAGAGTGTTTCAGATGGGTTAGGTGTGGACTTTGCTTTCCAATGTACAGGTTCACCAAAGGCTCATTCTGGGATATGGAAATTTATAAGAAGAGGTGGTGGCTTATGCGAAGTAGGATTCTTTGTTGATAATGGAGATGCTACAATAAATCCTCACTTTGATCTTTGTAATAAAGAAATAACAGCTATCGGATCTTGGACTTATACACCACAAGATTATTTAACAACATTTGATTTTATAAAGAGAGCTAATGGAATTGGTTTGCCAATTAAAGAACTTATAACACATGAGTTCCCGTTAGAAGCACTTCAAGAAGCGTTAGAAACTAATATAAGACAAGAAGGAATTAAGCTTGCAATAATAAACAAGTAATGAGGTGATAGAATGGCGGCTTTAGGAATATTAGAGGTTTTTGGATTAACTACAGCTTTAGTTGCAGCAGATGCAGCTTGTAAAGCTGGAAAAGTTACAATACAATCTTTTGATAAAAATAAACCGGCAAATGCTGATAATCTACTAGTTCCATTACTTGTGGTAATAAAACTTAGAGGTAGTGTATCTGATGTAGAGATGGCAATGGAAGCAGGAATAAAAGCTGCTAATAGTATATCAGGAGTTAGTTGTAGTTATATAATACCTAATCCAGATGAAGGAATAAAATTATTTATTCATGAAAGTTGTATTAAATAATTAAAAGATTAATTTAGTGAAAATGATTTAAAAAGGCTATGGTTAAGAAGTTATGTTTTAGAAATTAAAATTTAAAATTATAGATAAAATAGGCATAAAATTAAATTTTAAAAAAGGTTTAAGGGAGGATATTAATATGAAACAAGAAGCTTTAGGAATGGTGGAAACAAGAGGGTTGGTAGCGGCTATTGAAGCGGCAGATGCTATGGTTAAGGCAGCTGATGTAACTTTAATTGGAACTGAAAAGATAGGATCAGGGTTAGTTACTGTAATGGTAAGAGGAGATGTTGGAGCAGTTAAAGCAGCAACAGAAGTTGGTGCAAGTGCTGCAGGGAGCTTAGGAGAATTGGTTGCAGTTCATGTAATTCCAAGGCCAAATGGTGATGTTGAAAAGATTTTACCTACATTAGAGTAATAAACTTCAAGGAGAGAAGGTGTTTGTATGAAATCTATAGGAATAGTTGAAGTTGTTGGGGTGGTAGCTGGAGTACAAGCACTTGATGCTATGATAAAAACTTCTAATGTTACTTTTAAAACTATGGAAAATAGGTTAGGTGGAAGATTAGTTACAATAGTAATTGAAGGAAGTATAGAAGATGTTCAAGCTGCTATTGAAGTTGGATATAAAGCAGGTGATTCAATAACCAAATGTGTAGCCCATGCAGTAATACCTAGGCCTCATGAAGAGGTAATAGCTTTATTAGAAAAAAGTAGCTTAAAATTCAATAAGGCGAGAGGTTAGTTTATGGATGAAAATAAAAAAGTCGATAAAGGGTCAGAAGATGGTTTTGATGTAGAAACTAATGATATGGATGCTACTAAACCTAAAAAGAGGGGTAGAAAGAAGAAGAGAGCAGTAGATGACGGGAAAAGCAAAGATATAGATAAAGAAAAAAATGATAAAAATATTATGAAGACGCAAAAAGATAATAATAAAAAAGTTAAAGGTAATGATGAGTTAGGAGGTATTAGAATGGGTCAACAAGCATTAGGAATGTTAGAAACTAGAGGGTTAGTAGCCGCTATAGAAGGTGCAGATGCAATGGTTAAGGCTGCTAATGTTGAATTGATAGGCACTGAAAAAATAGGGTCTGGTTTAGTTACTGTAATGGTAAGAGGGGATGTTGGGGCTGTTAAGGCAGCTGTTGAAGCAGGGTCAGAAGTTGCAGGAAAACTTGGTGAGGTTGTTGCAGTTCATGTAATTCCAAGGCCACATTCAACGGTAGAATGTATATTGCCAAAGAATTCATAATCTCTAGGAGTGGTGATATAAATGAAGAATGCTTTATTAGAAGTGATAACTCAAAAGGTTATAGAGGAAATAAAAAGTAATAATTTTAATAGTATAAAAAACAAGTTAGGATTGGCGTTTCTGCAAGACATATTCATATTTCTAAGGAGCATTTAGATATACTTTTTGGAGAAGGATATGAGCTTACAATAAGAAAAATGTTGATGGGGGAACAGTTTGCAGCAGAAGAAACTGTAACAATACTTGGTTCAAAAATGAAGGCTATTGAAAAAGTAAGGATTCTAGGTCCATTAAGAAAGGCGACGCAAGTTGAAATTTCAGTAACTGATAGTGTTTTTCTTGGAATAAATGCACCTATAAGGCTTTCTGGAGATATAAAAAATTCAGCACCTGTTACTATAATAGGGCCTAAAGGTGCAATTAGAATAGAAGAAGGATGTATAATTGCTAAAAGGCATATACATATGCACCCAACAGATTCTAAAAAATTTGGAATTGATGAAGGAATAGTGTCTGTTAGAGTTAATGGAGATAGAGCAGGAATTTTAGAGAATGTAGATGTTAGAGTTAGAGATGATTTCAATTTTGAAATGCATATAGATATAGATGAAGCTAATGCTCTAGGAATCAAGAATGGACAAATGGTTGAAATTTTAGGTGATTAATTTTTTAAAATAAAAAAATGTCTTATCCTATCGTCGAATGAATGTGTTCAGGAGGTAGTAAAAATGATAGTTGGAACAGTGATTGGAAATATAGTTAGTACGAGAAAAGAAGAGAATCTTATGGGATATAAATTATTAATTGTTAAGCCTTTGGAGGAGTATAATCAAGGGAAAAATATAGTAGCTATAGATAGGGTTGGAGCAGGAATACAAACAGAGGTTATAGTAACTACTGGTTCTAGTGCTAGGCTTGGATTAGCTAGGGATGTTCCAGTAGATTCAGCTATAGTTGGAATAGTCGATTAGTTAAATGTGTAATTAAGAGAAGTGAATTAAATGGAAAGAGGGTCATATTATGCTTCAAGAAGTAAAAAAAATATTAAAAGAAAGTGGTATAGTGGGAGCTGGAGGAGCCGGTTTTCCTACATATGCAAAATTATCTTATGATGTTAATGTTGTTATTTTAAATGGAGCAGAATGTGAACCATTGTTTAGGGTTGATCAAAATTTATTAAGTGAAAAGACGTATGAGGTATTAAAGGGATTAGATAACATTGTTGAGGCCGTAGGTGCAAAAGAAGGTGTAATAGCATTTAAAGAACATTATCATAAGGCTAATGAAGCTGTAGATGAAATGATTTATCAGTTTCCAAGATTAAGAAAGAAGTTGCTTGAAGATATGTATCCAATTGGAGATGAAGTGGTATTAGTTTATGAAATAACTGGATTAGTAGTGCCACAAGGAGGGATTCCTATTGATGTTGGAGCAATGGTTACCAATGTTGAAACTGCATTAAATGTATATAAGGCAATAGAGAAAGGAAAGAAAGTTACACATAAGTATGTAACCGTTGGTGGAGCCGTTAAAAATCCAAAAACCTTAAAGGCTCCAATTGGAATTTCATTTAAAGAATTATTAAAAGAAGTAGGAGGATTAACTGTAGAAGAATATAAACTTTTAGTAGGAGGCCCCATGACAGGAAGAATTGGTAATCTAAACGAAACTGTTACTAAGACTACAAAGGGGATATTTATATTACCATTAGATAATCCAATAGTAGAGCTTAAGGAATATAAAGTTAAGATTGCACTAAAGAGAGCTATGGGTGTTTGTTCTCAATGTAGAATGTGTACAGATTTATGTCCGAGAAATTTACTAGGGCACTCTATTGAACCACATAAAATAATGAATTCGTTAGTTTTTGGATTAGACAATAAAAGTGATATTTTTGTAAATGCATTAGCATGCTGTGAGTGTAACTTATGTTCGGCATATTCATGTCATCAAGGGTTAAATCCTAAGGCAATAATTGCTGATTTAAAGGGGCGGTTAAGATCGAAAGGAATAAAACTTACACAACAAGTAAAAGATGATGTGCACAACAAGGTAAAAGAAGAGAGAGAATTTAAAAAAGTTCCTGTAGGCAGAGTAATTGGAAGATTAAAATTAACACAATATAATGTTGATGCTCCAATATGTAAGATAAATAATAATCCATCTGTATTAAGGATTAGCACAAGGCAAAGTATTGGTGTTTCAGTAACAACTATAGTAAGAAAAGGTGATAGCGTTGTAAATGGACAAGCTATTGGCATAATAAATGAAAAGGATTTAGGTGTATTTTTACATTCACCAATTAAGGGAATTATAGAAGAGGTTAACAAAGAATTTATTACTATAAGAAGGAGTGAGTAGCTTTGATAAATGCATTAGGGTTAGTGGAATATTTAAAAGTTCCTACAGGGATGGTTGCAGCAGATTGTATGACAAAAACTTCTGATATAAAAATAATCCATGCAGCAACAGTATGCCCAGGAAAATATATTGTATTATTTAAGGGAAGTATATCAGCTGTTAAAGCAGCTTTAGAAGCAGGAATAAAAGGATTTGAGCATAATGTAATAGATTCATTTATTTTAGGAAATCCTATAGAGCAAATTTATAGAGCTATTTCAGGAAGTACATCAGTTGAAGTTAAAGGAGCAATAGGTATAGTTGAAAGTTATTCTGTTGCATCAATAATTGAAGCTGCTGATATTGCAGCAAAAACTGCATTAGTACAACTTTTAGAGATAAGATTAGCTAGAGGAATGTGTGGAAAAAGCTTTTTTATTATAAATGGTGAATTATCAGCTATAGAGATGGCTATTGAAAGTAGTAAGAAAAATCTTGAAGAAAAAGGAATGCTATTGGATACAGGAATAATTGCAAATCCAAGTACTGATTTTATAGAAAATCTTTATTGAAATTAGAAATTGTGAATAATATATTTTATAAAAGATAGGGAGATACGGAATGAATAATATTTTTGAAGATAAACAAGTATCAAGAATTATTCAAGAGTTGGTTCCAGGTAAGCAGGTTACTTTAGCACATTTAATAGCAAATCCGGTAGATGATTTATATAAAAAATTAGGATTAAATATTGAAAATAAATCTGCAATAGGGATAATGACAATATCCCCTAGTGAAGCAACGATAATAGCAGCTGATATAGCAACTAAAACTTCAGAGGTAACTATTGGATTTATAGATAGATTTAGTGGATCGTTAGTTATAATAGGGAGTATATCTGCAGTTGATGAAGCGTTAAGAGAAGTCATGAGAGTATTAGGTGAAAATTTGAAATTTACGACAACAAATGTAACAAAATCTTAGGCGGTTTATTTTCAATTAATAATATATGGAGATATTATGAAAAAGATAATTTTTATAGGAAAGAATAGTTGTGGAAAAACTTCACTTTGTCAACTAATGAAAGGTGAAGAAGTAAGAGACAAGAAAACACAAACTATAGAGATATATGAAGATATAATTGATACACCAGGACAGTACATAGAAGATATATGTTATTATGGAGCACTAATTATAACAGCGGCAGAAGTTGAAATTATTGCTTTGGTTCAAGAATATGGAGATATGTTTGGAAAGATTCCACCAGCTTTTGGAGCTACATTTGGAAGAAAAGTTATTGGCATAATAACTAAAATGGATAAAGCACTTGAAAATAGTAAGTGTAATAAAGACATTTTAGAGGTTGAGAAACAATTAATATTAGCAGGGGCAGAAAAAATATTTAAAGTTTCTATATTTAGTGAAAATTCTATTAAAATATTAGAAGAGTATATAAATAGTAATTGTAGAAAAAATACCATTTAAAAATATAAAAAAATGAATTAAATAGCTATAATAAAAAAATAATAATAGTGAAAAATAAAAATATTACTTTAAAGATAGGAGAAAATTATGAAGCATAAAAAAATAATATTATTAACACTATTATTACTGTTTGTTTTTACATGTAATGTATTTGCTAGCTCACCAAGACCTATGAATGCTATTTTTATGGGAGAAGTTGAAGAAGTACAAAAGAATGAAGAGGAAAATATAATAAGCATAAAAACTAAAGGGTATATTAAAGGATGTCAACCTTATAAGGAAGAAATTGTAGCTATTCTTACAGATGAAACTATAATAATTCCAGATAAAATGCCTGCAGAAGGAGAAGAGCCTAAAATAGAAAAAGTTAATATAAAAGATTTTAATGTAAAAAAAGGTGATATTGTATTTTTAGTACTAAGTGAAGCAATGACTAAATCAATACCACCACAAGTAGTTGTTAAAGCTATACAATTAACTCAAAATAATTAATTTAATATATTTTAAAAAGATATAACTACAAATAAAACATAATTATTTGTAGATTATATCTTTTTATTATTTAAAGTGTAAATTAATTATTTTTATGAAATACAGAAATATTATTAGAATAGTATAATATGTGAAAATTAATTTATTAAGGTAAATATATTGAAAATTA
Organism: Clostridium celatum; assembly: GCF_021412605.1. Taxonomy (NCBI): domain Bacteria; kingdom Bacillati; phylum Bacillota; class Clostridia; order Eubacteriales; family Clostridiaceae; genus Clostridium; species Clostridium celatum. Next base: position 8,327 of record NZ_JAJKGM010000050.1, on the reverse strand, counting down.
AAAAAATATAATTAAATTTAATATAAAACTTGAAAGGTTAAAGAATCCTGAATATATTATAATACATCATACAGAAAATGAAGAATTAGATGTTTATAAAACTAATGAATATCATAAATCATTAGGATGGGAAGGAATAGGATATAATTATTTTATAGAAAAAAACGGACAAATAATTTCAGGAAGGGGAATGCATGTAGGTGCACATACTAAAGGATTAAATGACAAATCTATAGGAATTTGTTTAAGTGGAAATTTTGATGTAGGTTACCCAACCAGAAAACAAATGAAATCATTATATAAATTATGTAGATATTTTATGAAAAAATATAGAATAAAAAAATATAATGTTTTAGGTCATAGAGAAGTTAAAAATGTAACGAAGAGTTGTCCGGGATATAATTTTAATATGGATATATTTAGAGAAAGATTATAAAACGTAAGAAAATAAAATTTAAAAAAATTTATTCATAAAATTATCAATAAATTATATTAAAAATATAGGAATGATTGAATACAGGCTAATGGAAACGATTACTATGATGATTTTGACAATATAAATTCATTGTTATAAAATAAACAAGTAGATAAAAATTATGCAAACGTTATAAGAAAACATAGTAAAAATCATAGTTTAGATGTAGTAGTAAAGGAAGTAATGAGATGAAAAAGGCAATGAATTTAATTAAAAGATTAATCTTATTCTTTGTAGGAATGAGTGTAATTCAATTTGGAGTAGCACTATTTTTAAAGACTAATATAGGTTCTGATACATTTACAGTGTTTACTCAAGGATTATCAATAGTATTAAATAAAACTGGATTAAAAGATTTATCAATAGTTCATGCAATAGCAGGTAAAGCTGAAGTAACTCCAGGTGTAGCAAATATGATAATATTAATTGTTTTATTTACTATAATAATATTAGTTGATAGGAAACATATAAAGATAGGAACTTTAATTTGCGTAGTTGGCGTTGGGCCGATAATTGATTTAGGAGTAAAGGTGGTTTCATATTTTCCAGTTGAATCTTATAATTATTTTGTAAGAATGTTATTAGTTTTAGCAGGCTGTTTTATAATTGCAGTAGGATTTTCAATAATGTCTGCTAGTAATATAGGAGTAGCTCCAAATGATATAGTTCCATTTATAATTGTGCACAAGGTTAAAATAGAATATCGTTGGGTTAGAATAGCACTAGATGCAACATTCTTAGTAGTAGGATTTATATTAGGTGGTAAAATTGGAATCGGTACTATAATATCAATGCTAGCAATAGGTCCATTTATACAATTCTGTTTACCATATGGGAATAAATTCGTTAATATTATACTTTATAGAAAAATAAAACTAGAGGAAAATGATGCTATTATAGCTTAATAAATGATAAATAATACCAAGGGTAAAACTTACCATATAAAATGGTGAAGTTTTACCTTTTTAATTTTAGAAACTTTTAGTGTACTACATATCAATATGAGGTACATTCTTTGTTATTAATTTTACAAAAGTATCCGGGGTTATAATTCTCACTTTGGGATTTTTATTTAGTTTGGTTACAACATCATTAACATTATCCATAGTATTACTCCATACATGAACATATACAAATGTATAAGAGTTGGGATCATTAATTTTTGTATAACCTAGATTTATTCTAGTATTGATATTATCAATAAGTTGATTTTCATCTTCTAATCCTCCCCAAAGTAAATCACGACAAGAGATTATAGGTTTATCATTTGACCAAATTATTTTGCCTTTATAAGCATTATTTATATCATAATTTAGATATAAAAGCGAATCTATATTAGGATTGCAAGTATATTTATCCCATAAAGTTTTATTATAAAAAGATTCATCATCAAGAATTAAAATATTATGTTGATCAACAATTTCCATATAGTCATTTAATCTTTTAGTATAATTACTTAATTTATCACTAGGAAACTTACTAGGATACATATATCCATTACCAGAAGCAGGAATTACAAAATTGTCAGTATGTTTTGAATCACTAGAGGCTTCATAGTATTTATTAAAAACTGTAGGTGCTAAGTAATATAAAGATGGACTTATTGACCAACCTAAATTAAAGTTACCTCTGTAAGGAGAACCAAACCAATTTTTTACGCTAAAATTACTTCCAAGCAACCATTGTTGATTATCACCATCAGACATAATAAAGGTGACATAATGAACTCCATCTTCTTCTTCAATTTCATTGTTAATATTTTGAACTTTAGGTGTTGATGGATATGAACTTAAAACAGAAAGATTATAGGACCAATCAGCGGCAATCATATCTATTCCAAATTTTGAAGCAATGGAGACATTAGTATGTTCATCTGGTCCCCAACCTAGAATTTGTCCACCATCATCCATAGAACTAAAAATAAGTTCTCTTAATGAGATATCATCTATATCATCTTCGTAAAATATCAGCGACTTTGAGAAAATTCCATAATCACGTAAAGACATAAATTTATCGCTAGGAAGTTGTATTACAGTAGAATGATTTAATCCTAAATTCCAAAGGTTATTATATGCCCAATATTTATCTGTTTCTCTACAATCTTCAATTAAATTAGTTACTCCATAAGTGTTTAATATAGATTCAATAGATTCATCAATAGCAATAGCATTATTTAATGAAGCAAGAGTACAAGCATTATTTATAGATGGTGCTTTTACGTTGCTATATAAAGCATAGCCATCTATATAATTTTTAAATTTATCTAATAATATCCAAGGGTCGTTAATTATTTTATAGTTAACATTATAGTTCTCTTTTAAATCTTTAAGCCATACTTCATAATCAGGCTCACTAGGGCTTAAGATGTAAATTTGATTTTCGGATTGAGGAGCTATTAGGCCTTGAAGAGTTACAATCATAGTTTGTTCTGCTTTAGTCATATTATTTTCTGATATTACATAAAGAAACTTAGGAACTACAGTATTTTTAATGTAAGAGCCATTATTAGTTAAGTTAAAGTTAGTTTTTATATCAGAGAAATCAGTTGTAGTAGTATAGAAGGTGTTTAAAAAATTATTTTTTAAATTATTAATAGCACTACCACAAGGAATAACAGTATTATTAGAGTTTAATGAGGAAATATTAAATTCATTATTTTTACATTTATTGTAAAACTCGCTTAAAAATTTATATCTTGCACCAACAAAAAAATCAACTGTATTACTTTGAGAAAGACCAGATAATAGTAGTTGACGTGCAATAATATCATTTAAGCTTACATCGTTATAGTTTTTTATAATATCATACATTATCATAAATGTTGTAGTTCTTCCTACACCTGCTTTACAGTGAAAATGAAGCCAGGTATTTTCGGGTTGTTTTTTTACAAAGTCTATAAAGTAGTTAACCATATCCTCATTAGGTAAACCTCCGTCTGTTACTGGAATTCTAAGGTATGATATATTATTAGACTCAACAAGAGTGCATTCGTTTTTTATATTTTTAGGAGTAATACATTTATTAGTATTATGTAAAGAAAATTTTTCATTTAATTTTATTGAAGATAAATCTTTATTTTCTTTATATATAACCTCATCTAAAGTAAGATCAGAATTAGCATTATTATTTGAGTTTGCAAAGCTAATAGCTACTCCGTTTATAAATCCATGAGATTCTTGTCTTAAATCTATATCAATTATAGAAAAGCTATCATCAATAGCTTCTTTTAGGAAGGGAAGATTAAATTCTGTAAACTGTCCACTTCCAGAAATATTTAATTTATCTAGTCCTTTTGTATCTAAGGAGCCAAGAGCACTAGCAGTTGAAATATCGGTAGTTTTACGAAAATGTAGTGGTAATGATTTTGAATTATTTGAATCTTGTATAATATGTATATCAGATAATGCAACTGATTTATATGTAATAGATGTAAATAAAAATATAAGAGCTAATAATAAAGTATAGTAGATTTTATTAGTTTTTTTCATTTGTAAATACCTCTTAAAATAATAATTAATATATTTATTATAATAATCAATTGTAGTTTTATTTATTCTTGGTATTAAGAAGAAAAAGGAAAGTTAAATTTTGGAGCAAAGAATAATATTATAAATATTATAAAGTATGAATAAAAAAGTAAGGAAATAATATAATGGCAAATAAAAAATCAAAATATAATTATAAAAAAACAAAAAATACCAATAATTATACATATGATGAATCAAATTATTATAACCTAATGAGTGAAGCTGATATCCAATCGTTGAAGTTATTATATTTACAAGCACAAACTGTAATAATAGTAATTTATGCATATATTATTTTTTATATAGCAACAATAGAAGGAATTCAAGTAATTTATGAAAAGTACAATAATAATAAAGATAATAAATTAGACTCTAAAATGCCAGATGGATTAGCATTAAAAGTAGTTTATATTTTTTTTATAACACAAATAATATTTACTAATATAGCAATTAATAGATATAACATTTTATATAAAGAAAAGCTTAATGGAGAATTTGAGTATTCTCTTCAACCGAATATATATATAATTATTTCTAGTTTATTTAGTATTGTTTCTGATATTTTTCTTATTAATGGAGCAGAGGGAGTATATGCAAGGGATATTTCTCAACCTATATTTGGAATTTAACAAATTAAAGAGGCTATATAGAAATAGATATGGCCTCTTTTAGATGTATTAGTCAATCTTAAATTACTCTTAAATCTAGTAATTCTATTTTTGAGGAAATAAATTCATTTTTTATAGGCTCAATTTTCATTAAGTCAGTAGAGATGTATTTTTTATTATCATCAGGAAAAACAGTAACAGCTACTGAAGTTGAACTATTTAATTCAAGGGCTTTTACGGTAGCTAAAAAATTAGCACCTGAAGATATTCCAACACCAAGTCCAAGTTTTTTTGAAAGCATTTGAGCCATGATTATTGAATCACCATCATCAACAGATATAACTTCATTTAGCATACTAAGATTAACAATTGGAGGAACAAATTCATCAGAAATACCTTGAATACGGTGAGTTCCAACATGATTATTAGTTGATAAAATTGGAGAGTTAGATGGTTCTACAGGATAAATTTTAATATGATGATTTTTTTCTTTTAAATATTTTCCTACTCCCATAACAGTACCACCTGTTCCAACACCAGCAACAAATATTGATGGTGTTAAGTGCTTTTTCTTTAGGCTATTATATATTTCAGGTCCAGTACTATAATAATGTGCATATATATTGTCTTCATTTGTAAATTGACCAGGTAAGAATATATTAGGGCAATTTTTATGACATTCGTTTATAAGAGATATGCACTTTAAAAATCCACCGTCTTCTTTTGAAACTAAATGTACGCTAGCATTATAGCTTTCTAATAATTTTATTCTTTCAGAGCTCATCCAATCTGGCATATATATATGAACATTAAATCCTAAATAAGCTCCAATAGCAGCAAATGATATTCCCGTATTGCCACTAGTAGCTTCTAAGATAATATCATCATCAGATAAAGCTTTATTAATATATGATTTCCTTAAAATATAAATAGCAATTCTATCTTTTATACTTCCTGTATAATTGTAGGATTCTAATTTAGCAAATAGTCTCATCTTTTTACTTTTATATTTAAATGAAATTTCAACTAATGGTGTATTTCCAATGAGCTTTTCTAAATTATTTATTTTAGTCAAAATATTATTCATAAAAACTCCTAGAATTTTAATATTTATATTAATAAATATATGTAAAAAGGAAAAAAATATTTAATATTTTTTATGATATGGAAGGGAAATCAATAATAAAAATGAACCCTATTATCTAAAATAGGGTTCATTTTTATTATTTATACACCTAATCTACTCTTTGCAGTATCTATTAAGTTATCTAAGTCTAATTTAGCATTATGAACATCTAGACCTATTGATTTTAATCCTTTAACAACTTCATCTTTTGATAAAGTAGCATAGTCTTTAGCTTTTTCAGAAAAACTACCGTTATAATCATCTACTGAAATAATAGCTTTATCAGTAGCTGTTATTACTTCTTGATTGAATTTATCAACTTCGGCATTGCCTTTTACTACATTATCTTGTAAATCTTTTTTAAAAGCTTCTAAATCTGCTTTTAATTCATCATAAGAACCATTATATGCAGTAATAAATTCATCATATGAATTATCATAAGTAAAATCATCAACATAAATATCATAAGTTGTATTAAGCAAATTATCCTTAAAATAATGATCATATCTTTCTGTTAAATAATCATAGTATTCTTGATTTGTAGGTGGGGTAATAGTAGCAGAGTTACTACTATTATTTGAAGTTTTATTATTACTACATCCTACTAGAGTCAACATAATTAAAGATACTAGAAATAATGATAAAGATTTTAAATTTTTTTTCATTGTTTACATCTCCTTAAAATATTTTATAAATATAGTTTGCTTAACATAAATATTTCTATTCTAAGAAGTATAATCAAATTTTTAAATTAAGCTTAAAACCGGTGATTAAGAGGATGATTAAAAAAGGCGGTTTTCTTAAATAGTGTTGATTTTTGATAATATTCTGAATTTAGGGTATAGTAGTATTATATTAATTCGGAGGTGCTATATATGAACGGAATAGAGTCTATTATTAACCAAATAGATACAATGGGAGTATCAGCAGAAAGCCTAATATATCATATCCTTGAAGAGCGTAAATCTACTAGAGGGTATGTTTCTGATGTAACTAACGAGGTTAAAGAAAATAGATTCTCAAAGGGTAAATGTTGCCCTTATTGTGAGAGTGATTCTGTTTGTAGAAATGGCAAGTATAGTGGCAAGCAACGTTACATTTGCAAATCATGCAGAAAGACTTTTACCGATTTCACATACTCACCTTCATATAATAGCAAAAAGCCACTAGAACAATGGATTACCTATGCTAAATGCATGATAGCTGGCTATACTCTTCAAAGATGTGCTCAAGAAACTGGAATTTCTTTAGCTACATCTTTTTATTGGAGACACAAAATTCTAGATGGAGTTAAGAAGTTTCTTGGGGAAGGCTCTGTAGAAGGTATCGTTGAATGTGATGATACGTTTTTTCGTGAATCATTCAAAGGAAAACATACTGAAAACTCTATTTTTAAAATGCCTAGAAAAGCATATAAAAGAGGAGTTAAACCAGACCCTAATGTTCCTGCTAAAGAAAAGAAAAAGAGTGGTCTTAGTAAAGACCAAATATCTGTAATGGTAGCCTTAGACCGCTCTGGAAATATAATTTCAGAGCCTATTGGTAGAGGCAAAATAAGTGCTAATGCTATACGAAAACTATTTGAAAACAAAATTGATGATGAAGCTATAGCTTGTACAGATTCATGTAGAAGCTTTAAAAAGTTTGCAAAAGAATCAGAATTATAGCTAATTCAATTGCCTAAAGGTAAGAAGAAATTAGGCATATATCACCTTCAACATGTAAATTCTTTTCATAGTAGATTAAAGAATTGGATGAATAGATTTCAAGGAATTGCCACAAAGTACATGTCCGACTACTTAACATGGTTTAGATGGCTAGAGTACTTCAAGTCAGATAAAGATATAATTAAGGTTAGAAACCTATTAGTACATTCTCATACATCTCATACAACAAGTATAACGAGCGAATTTTCATTAAGAACTATCGGATTCTAATGTAAGTAAAATTATGTTTTTAAGAAAGGTTTTTAAGCTTTTTATGGTAAATTAAGGTTATTAATGCTATTATAATATAAGTTTATCAAAACATAATTTATTATAGTGAATTAATTTAACGGGGGGGATATGATTTGAAAAAGAAAATATCAGTATGTATTATCTGTATAATTCTTCTTGGTGGTTTAGTTTTATGGGGACGTACACCTAAAAATATTGATGCGTCTAAAATCATTAATTTAGTTCAAAGTAATTATGAATCAATTACTGTGAATGATAAAAAAATTGAGTCAGGAACAAAGCACCAATATCTTATAGATGACTTTATACCAAAGTTATCAAGATATACTTTGAAAAAGTATAATGGTGAATTACCAAAAGACTATTCTTATAAAGTGGACATAAAGAGAAATGATGGTTCAGAAATCATTTTGTTTGATAATAATTATTTAGTGGTAGACAGTAGCAAGTATCAAATTATTGAAGGTAATATTGATTTGAATAAGTTTTATACCATTTTTATGGAGTAATATGCATTCCTTATGTATGATTAAATAAAAAGAGCAACACTGTTGCTCTTTTTATTTCAGACTGCTGACAAAGTGTCAGTAGTCTTTAATTTTATACAAATATGTAATATAATTTAAAATATAT
>NZ_JAJKGM010000004.1:0-162286 GCF_021412605.1 Clostridium celatum | reverse complement strand
CTTCCCATAAAAATTGCTCCCTCTATAGTAATGACAGTTTTATTATTTTAACTGTCTACTATAAAGGGAGCATATCAGTTTCACCTTTCTTGTTTTTTTATGATTTTTTATTAAATAAAATTTTATTTAAAGAACTCACCATATGGTTCTAATATGTCTAAAGCTTCTACATCATTAAAAATATTATCCACTCTATAATCATATATATTAAAATTTATTTGTGATGACATTAATTTAGATATAACTTCTTCTTTCTCTTCATCAAATACTAATTCTTCTTGAATTTTTTCAATTATATCTAAAGTATTGTATACTTTACATTCACCTTCACCTGCTCCGAGGTTTTGACAAATCGTATTAAAAAACTGATCACTACTATCTGTCAAATCATTTAATTCGAATATATATTTTGAATTATGAACTTTTTTATCATAATAAATATTTATATATCCTTTTGCTATTTCAACATCATCAAATCCCTTTACATCTCCATTAGGCATTACTAATAAATATTGAAAGCTCGGTATAATACTCATATCTTAGCCTCCTTTACTTTATCTTCAGTTTTATTTTCTCCTCTTTAATATAATGTTATACAAGCTTTCTCTTCCTTTACTATATTCCTTTTCCTTTATTATATAAATTTAAATGTATAAATAAATAATTTATATTATATTGCTTATACTTATTCTAATTTTCTTGTTGTTTACATAAATTTTTTTGTGTTTTAAGAAATATAGGCAGTCAAGCTTTCTTTCGCCTCTTCTTTAGTATCGAAACAATTTTTAAATTCTTTTATTCTCTTTAAATCCTCTTGATCTTGCAAAAAACTTATAGGTCTACTATTCTTATATATATCATCTTCACTTTCTATAGTTAATTTGCCTTCACTATCACTTTTATAAATTGCAAAATAACCATCTTTTTCACCAATATAGTATTTATTTGGTTCTACAACAACCATAGTATTTTCTTTTGAAAATACTAATTTTGAATCTAAAAGTTCTTCCAATTCATATCCTTCGGCTAAAAAGAAATTCACTATAAATTGTTCATTTATATCACTATCTATAGAATTTTCCGCTTTAAATTCTAATACGCTTTGCTCTTTTGTTACTATACCATCATCCATTAAAACTATTTGTATTTCATCACTTAAAGCTTGAGTATTATTATATACTGTCTTTTCTTCGCTTTCATATTCATTATTCATTAACTTATCTGTTACAAAATAAGTTCCAAAACCAACAATTAAGAAAATCACTAATATCAAGACTGAAAGTTTAGCTATTTTTTTATTATTATTTTTTAAATTATTGCTATTTTTATCGAAATAATTATTCATAAACATCACTCCTTACAAATAATCATTTCCACATTTAGCCTTTTTATTCAATTTTATAAAAAAAAGCTTAGATTTCTCTAAGCTTCACCATTCAATTGTTAATATACTATATTCTTCATTTTTTAAAGAAACTTTATACCCTTCCAATAACAGCCAATTAACAAGATTCATTATCATTTCACTCTCTTCTTCGTCAATAGCTAAAATTGCACTTATTTTACTTACCCCCATATCTTTTCCAATTTTAATATTTTCTAAAATTTTGTTTTTATTTTCTTCAAATCTATCTTTTATTTCATTATTTAAAAAATCCATTTCCTCCCCCTTTATTTAAAAATTATTTTCATAAAACTCTCTCATTAATATATATATAGTATAAATTTATGAAAATTATTATTTTTTTATAAAAAAACACCTATATAAGTGTTAGTTTTTAACTTTTCTTATATAGGTATAAATTTAAAATTTATGCAATATCTTCTTTTTTCTTAAACATTGTAACTCCAATACCAACCATTGCTAATGACATTACAACAACTTGTGCTGACGATATTGGTGCTCCAGTATTAGGAAGTGTATCCCCTTTACCTGCACTTACATTTTCATCTTTTGATGGTTGTTCTGGTTTAACTTCTGAATCGACTTCTGGCTTAGTTTCTGGTTTAACCTCTGGTTTTTCTTCCGGTTTTTCTTCTGGTTTAACTTCTTCTGATGGAGTATCTATTGTTGTATCTTCACCATCAATTAATAAGTTGTAATTTAACTCTTTAATACCATTTTCTTTCCAATTGTTTATTACTACGTCTCTCATTTCACCAATAATAACATCATCAATATATCCATCAAAATTATAACTATCTCCACCAGTCATTAAGAAGTCAATACTTGTTAATGTATAATATTCATCATCCTTAACTTTAGTTCCATCTGATAATCTCATAGAAGTTATTTCTTTTGTTGCTGAATCATACCATACTGTTAAACCTGAGTATTGTCCCCAACCAAATCCTTCTGGAGCTATTCCATGTTGAATTAACTCTTTTAACTTTGCCCCTGTTACCTTCATTGTAACTACATTATTGTCAAATGGTAGTATTGTATACATGTCACCTAAAGTAATTTCTCCTTTACTTAATGGTGCTCTAACTCCACCACCATTAACAATTGCAACTTGTGTTCCACCTGCTTCTCTTATAGCTTCTGCTATAGTTACTCCAAGTGGTGTAATTCCTTCATTTCTATCATGTGCTAAATCAAAATCTAAATCTACTATTTTTTCAGCTAAAATAGGTGATAATTTCTCATTATATTCATTTATTATAGTTTCTATATTAGCATCTACTGGAAGATTCTCTTCATTATATAATTCTCTTGTCTTAGCTTCTATATCTACTATATTTTTATCATCATCTAAAGTGAACTTTACAGAAGATAATCCTCTTCCATTATATCCAGCTTGAACAACTGGAACTTGTTTACCTGTTATATTATTTGTTACAAAACCATCAACAAATTTATGATTATGTGCTGCAATTACAGCATCAACATCTTTTGCATTTTCTCCAATTTCAGCTGCCTCTCCTGTAATTGTTCCATCTACATTTTCTGTAGCTGGTGAATGTGTTAATGCAACAACTATATCAGCACCTTCTGCTCTAACAATTTCAGAATATTTATCTAATGTTTCAACTATATCTAGGAATTTTAATCCAACAACATTTTCAGCTTTTGTACTTGTTAATGTTTCTGGAGTTGCTATACCTACAAGTGCTATTTTAACTCCATCAACTTCTGTCATTACATAGGCTTGTGCATAGTTTGGTAATTCTCCAGTAGCTTCATCTATTAAATTTGCTGCTACAAATTTAAATCCTGCATCATCAGCCCATGGTTTAATTTTATCTGCACCCCAGTCATATTCATGATTTCCAATAGCTGATGCAACTATACCAATTTCTTTAATCATTTCATTAACTGGCTCACCCATTAATATGTTTGAAATAGCCGTACCTTGATACATATCTCCACCTGATACTGTTACTACTCCATACTTATCATCTTCTACATCTTTAGCTTGATACTCTTTTATAACTCCTGTTAATGTTGCAGCTCCAACATTTTTCCCACTAGCTAAAACATTTCCGTGGAAATCATTAAAGCTTAAAACCTCTATTATTTGTGTAGTTAATTCATTTAACTCTTCTTGATTTTCTGTTGCATTTACTAATTTTGTAGGAGTTATTAACCCTACAGATAACGTAAGTGCTGTTAAAAGTGAAATTATACTTCTTTTGTTTTTTATCATTATTATCCCCCTCATTTTTAGATGAATATTTTTGCCATCTTTTTCTTGCTCTATTGCCATTTTATACTACACGAATATTTTTTGCAATACTTTTATAATAATTCGTATATTTTTTATTTCTTTTTGTCGTTTTTTATCAAATTTCACCCTAATAACACACTCACTAAAACTTTATCATTAAAGTGTTTTACTATCAATTTTATTGCCTTATCGTATATTTTAATGTATAATTTATCATTGAAATATAGACAGTTCGGGAACCTCCTGTCTCTAAACAAAACTAGGTAAAATATTTATGCCTTAGGTTCCTAATAATAATTATTAGGAGGTTTTTCAGATGAAAAACAATTTAACAAAAAGACTTACTAGAACTGCAATAATTGCAGCAATCTATGCAGTAGTTACTCTGGTAATTGCACCATTTGCTTATGGGAATATTCAATTTAGAGTTTCTGAAGTGTTAGTATTACTTGCATTATTTGATCCACTATATATAGGAGGATTAACACTTGGATGCTTAATTGCAAATCTCTTAGGCCCAAATGGTCCAATGGATGTAATTTTTGGTACATTAGCTACTTTTATAAGCGTTTATGCAATTTATTTAACAGGTAAAATCATAAAAAATTACAAAGTTAAATTATTAATAGCTTCTATTTGGCCAACAATATTTAATGGTATTATTATAGGACTAATGTTAAATAAATTATATGCATTACCACTTTGGCTTACTATAGGTGAAGTTGCAGTTGGAGAATTCGTAGTAATTACAATTATAGGAGTGCCATTATTCTTAGCAGCTGGTTCAAGATTTAAAAAGGCAATAACGATGAAATAAATTTAAGGACAATCCCTTTTAAAGGATTGTCCTTTCTTAAATTATATGTTCTATTCCTATTTTCTCTAAATTACTAATACAAAATTCATAATCAAACTATTTTTTCAAATACATTATAAAAAAAAATAAAACATCTATTAGTTATGTTCTTTTTGTAACATATTACAAAATTATGTTATAACTAATAGACATCTTATTTAATGATTTATATTAAAATTTTATTAAATATTATTCATCCCAACCTTCAGGGAATTCTGCATTGTGGTAGACTTCTTGAACATCACAGTTCTTTAAAGTTATAATCTATATTTTACTAGGTTTATGCCTACTTTTAATTTCAAAGCATATTAACAGTTACCTTAACTAAAAACATAAGTAAAAACATAATTATTATATTATAATATAGGCAATATTTAGAGACTTATTTCTTTTTTTATTATTTCAACTATTAAATTTGAAGTGCTTCTAATAATTGTTGGTCTGGTTGTTGATGCATTAGTCTTTTCAAAATCCCCTTTAGTAAATCCTGTTTTTATAGCATTGAATATTATATTTGAATATTTATCTATTCTATAATCAATTCCACTACTCTGAATATACTTATATACTATTGTTAAAATCATTAAAATACTTACTTGACACTTATAGTTCTTTTTATCAACATTTTTATATATTTCCTTGGATAATGGATATTGAATCCCCCTCTTACAGTAAACACAATCTAGCATATTTAAAAAATCTTCAAATGTTGTTTTAGCTAAGTTAATTGCTGATTGAGAAGTTGAATAATCTAACATAGATACTTCTTCCATAAATTTATCTGCATAATTAGATGAGGAATAAAAGTCATCATTAACTCCATATTCATATAAACCTAAAAACACATAGAACTCCTCATGTATTGTTTTATTTTGGAATCTACTATTAGAAATATTCATTACATTCTTTACTAAAGATTCATTTCTAATTTCCTCTAAATACTTTTGAACCCATGAATCAAATTCTGATGCAAATACTATTCCTCTCATTTCTTGTCCAGTTAATGGGTTTCCACCTCTATTATATCTTTTAAATATTTCCCATTCTAGCTCTGGATTATTTTGTACATGTATATTCTCAATAACTAATGTCTTCTGAAAATTAAGCTCATTTTTTATTTCTGTTGGTAAATCTTCAAACTTCATATTATTATATTCTTGTAAATGTTCTAATCCCTTAAGTCTATACTTACCACATAAGAATCTATAAACAGCTCTCAGTCTGTGTTGTCCATCAATTACATTAAAATAATGTATATTACTTCTAGAATTAGAAGCAGTATATATTGTTGGAATTGGAATTCCTAATAATATTGATTCCATTAATAAACTTTCATCTTCTTCATTGAATTTATAATCCCTTTGATAGAAAGGTTTTAATTTTATACCTCCAGCTTCCCCTTTTTCTCCCTTTTCTATTAATTCTTTTATTGATGATAAATTGTAAGTGGATGTATTAGATTTTACACTCCAATCTGCATTACTCATCTTTTTACTTTTAACTTGCTTAACAGCATCCTCTGGTATTATAAGTGCCATATTTCACCCTCCATTATTATGTAACTCAGTTATATTATAACACATTAATATATCACTACACTACAAATCTTTATATTGCAACATCTATATTTCAATACTCTTATTAAAATCTTATAATATCACAATTCACATATTATTTTGTTTTATATTATGTTTCATTATGTCTTATAAACTAATAAAAAAATATATACTTTGTTGCCATTAATGAAATTAATGCAAATACTTCTTCCTTAATTATTTCTTTATTTATGTTCTTTGTATTATAGTTCTTTATAGAGTACATGTAGTGACTATTTAAATTACACTAAATCTTAGTAATTATAATTTATACCATTCTTAATATACTTATATATCATTGTTCAATTTATTTAAATATCAACAAAACAACCAATTTCACCATTATTAGTATTTACTAATAGTGGCAATGATTTTCTATGTGAATATTTTTCTTCATCTTCATAGTAATAAATACTCCCTTTTCCTTTAATTAATAATTCATTAAATTCTTCCTCTGATAAATTCTTTTCTGCTTCACTTAATGAAATTTTCAAACCTTGTATATATGTTGGTTGTAAGTTCATAACTTTATAAGAATTTGCTTGTTTTATTAAGTTATTTCCTGTTCTTATTTTTTTGATATATCCATGTTCCTGTAATCTTTTTAATACTTTCTTTGCTTTTCCTAATGAAAAATTCCCCCTCTTTGCTAACTGCTCTGCTGATAAAAAGAAAATATCACCCATACCTTGACTATTATCTTTTTTATTAACACACCTAATAATATATATCAGTGCCATTCTTTCATAAACATCTAATTCAATATGTTCACCTTCATCAAATAACCAATTAGGAACCATAAAATACCCTTCTTGTCTATCACTATATTTTTCACCTTGTTCTAAATACAACACCTTTTCCATTTATAAACCCTCCACTATACTTATTGTTTAATACTTTTTAAAAATTCCTCAACACTATAATCAATTCTTATACCTGTTTGTTCATCAACAAAATAAACATCTAATATTATTTCATTTTCTATATCAATTACATGAACTAACTTCATATCTTTCATCCCCCTACATAGATTTAGGTTCAAAGACCTTAAATAACTGTGACTACCTTTTACATAAAGATAAGTTACTTGATGCTATAAATTTGTGACATAAAAAAGACAATGAAACTTAATTCATTGCCTAAATACTATTTTATTTAATTCTTAAATTCATTAATGGACTTGTTTTAACACTTATTTCAACAATATTTCTATCTTCTAATCCCTGTAAATATCTTTTTGTTATACTTATATTTTCATGTCCTAATAATCTGCTTAATGAATAAACATCTAATCCATTTCTTAATTGTGCTTGTGCAAAATAATGTCTGCAAGTATGTGGTGAACATCTTATTTCACTTCTTATTTTAGCTTCCTTGCCACAAATCTTTACTATTCTTTCAACTGCTTCACCTGTCATTCTTTTACCCCTATATGATAAGAAATAGGCATCATCCTTTATAATACTATCTTTAATGTATTCTTCTCTTGCTCTTTCATATCTTATCATTATCTTTTTAAGCATTGGACTTATTGGAACTACCCTTTCCTTTCTTCCTTTACCTTTAATATAAATAACAGTATCCTTTATATCTAACATACCTAATGTACAAAGTTCAAGGTTTCTAATTCCTGTATCAAATAAAACTGCCATTATACATTTATTCCTTGTTTCAAGATAATTCTTATAGGTGTACACCCCTAGCATCCCCTGTACTTCATCATCATTAAAAGTTTTAATTACTGTTCTTTTTTCCCTTTGCCATTCTACTTTTAAAGCTATATTTCTGTTTATATATTCTTCCTTATAGCAATACTTAAAAAATGCCCTTATATTCTTTAATATATTATTTACATAAACAGAACTTCTTCCTTTACTTAATAAATACTGAAAATACTTTTTAATATGGATATGGTTTATTTCCTCTAATTCAAAAATTTCAAATTCTTGTTTACAGTATTCCATAAACTTTAAAATATTGTTCTTATACCCCTTTATTGTTCTAGGTGTATAATTCTGCACCTGTAATTCAAAAATAAATTCTTTTACAATATCATCTACTAACATAAATAAAAAAGCCACCTTTCAAAAACAAATTATCTGTTAATCTGCTTTGAAAAGTAGCTTATAAATGAACATCATAGTGAAAACTATGCTTTTTGTTAACATTTATCATAATGAATAGGATTTTTACCTACTTCATATTACTTTTACCTTCTGTAAAACATATTGTAAAAACACTGCTAACACTGAATATTACTGCATTTAACAGGATTATTCATCCCATCCTTCTGGGAATTCAGCATTGTGGTAAACTTCCTGAACATCATCATCATCCTCAAGTAAATCTAACATTTTTTGGAATTTCTTTGCTGCATCTTCATCAATTTCAGTATATGTATCTGGAATCATTTTAACTGCTGCTTCTAAGAATTCTAATCCTTCTGCTTCTAAAGCTTCTCTTACTGTTCCAAAATCATCTGGTTCAGTTGTAATTATGAATACTTCTTCTTCATCACTATTGAAATCTTCAGCTCCTGCATCTAAAGCCATCATCATTAATTCTTCTTCATCAAGGTCTCCCTTTTCTATAACAATTTCACCTTTTTCTTGGAACATGAATCCTACACATCCTGTAGTTCCCATATTTCCACCGCCTTTAGTGAAAGCACTTCTTACATTACCTGCTGATCTATTTTTATTATCAGTTAAAGTATCAACTATAACAGCAACACCTGATGGTCCATATCCTTCATATACTATTCTTTCATAATCTACTGCACCAAGCTCTCCTGAAGCTTTCTTTATAGATCTTTGAACTGTATCATTTGGCATGTTAGCTGCTTTTGCTTTTGCTATTGCATCTCTTAATTTAGGGTTGTTATCAGGATCTGGTCCTCCATTTTTAACAGCTATCATTAACTCTCTACCTATTTTAGTAAAGATCTTCCCTCTTTTTGCATCAGCTTTACCTTTTTTGTTTTGTATATTATGCCATTTTGAATGTCCTGACATTATTTCATCCTCCTAAATTTATAAATTATATTAAATAAAATCGATTATATTATACCATAAGAATTATTATTTAACAATTTTCCTACTTTATTGTCATATATTATTCTATTATTTTATATAATCTATTTTCTTCCTTAAAGTATATTTCTGGTTTAGTTTTTTCTATAATTATTTTACCATTACTAGCTTCTGTTGCAACTTTTTCAATTTCTTCTGCAACATATTCCTCTGCTAATATCTTAACTACTACCTTATCTGTATATTCAGTATCTTCTATATGCCAATTATTTTGAGCACAGAAATATTGAACCTTACCTATCATATCATACTCTAAATAAAGTGATACACAAACGCCTTGCACCTTTTCTACCACACCTGCTGCCTTTAAAGCTATAGATGCTCCTTTTGTATATGCTCTTGTAAGTCCACCAGTTCCTAATAGTATTCCACCAAAATATCTAGTAACTACTACAGCACAATCTGTTATATCTGATTTTTTCATAACTTCTAAAATCGGAATACCTGCAGTTCCCTGTGGCTCACCATCATCACTATACCTTTGAATCCCCATATTTTCACCTATAACATATGCCCAACAATTGTGTCTTGCTTGTTTATGCTTAGATTTTATTTCTGCAACAAAGGCTTTTGCTTCTTCTTCATTTTCAACTCTTTTAGCATATCCTATAAATTCTGATTTTTTTTCTATAAAACTATCTTCCCCATATTCTCTTATTGTTATATATGCCACTTCTCTAGTTCCTCCTTAATTAACTGTATTCCTCTTTTTATTTCCTCTTCATTAACCTGTGAAAATCCTATTTTAAAATACTCTTCTCCAACAGTAGATCCTCTATAAAAAATAACACCTGGTGTAATATAAACATTTCTTTTCTTTAACTTATAAAACAATTCTTTAGATTTAATATTCTTATTCTTTAAATGTAAATAAAAACTTAATCCTCCTTTAGGTGGAGTGAAGGTTATATATTCATAAAGTTCTTCATTTATTATATTTTTCATAATATTGTATCTTTTTATATATTCACTTTTTAAATCTTCTATATAATTAATCCAATATCCCTCTTTAATATACATTTCTAATGCTCTTTGCATTAATGTAGATGTTGCTATATCTGTATTAATTTTAGAATTTTGAATACTCTCTCTAAACTTTTCTGGAGTAATTATATATCCAAGTCTGATTCCAGGCAAAAATATTTTAGAAAAACTTTTTATATATATTACTCTATCATCATTATCTAATGCTTTAAATGGTTGATGCTTTAAATCATCACTAAAAATTAATTCTGATAAATAATCATCTTCTATAATATAAAAATCATACTTTTTCGCAAGTTCTAAAATTTTAACTTTCTTTTCTAAACTATAGCTTATTCCTGTAGGATTTTGAAAATAACTCATTACATAAAAACATTTTATTTTGTTCTTTTTTAATATCTCTTCAAATTTCTTTATATTTATTCCATCCTCTTCTATTGGAATCTCAAAAACATTAGCTCTTCTAAACTTAAATACAGATAATGCACCTGCATAAGTTGGTCTTTCAACTGCCACATTATCATTAATATTTAAAATTGCTTTTGATGCTATATCTATCCCTTGTTGAGCGCCTGAAACTATAAGTAAATTATCAATATTTAATTGATTTTCCCAGAAAATCTTATTAATAGTATCTCTTAAATTTGTATATCCAAAAGGCTCTTCTTTGATTAATGCTTCTGCACCATCTCTATCTAAAACTGCGTTTATAACATTCTTAAATTTTTCTATTGGGAAATTAACTTCTTTACTTCCCTCTCCTGTAAAGTCAATTATCTCATTATTTACATTACTTTTTATAAATTTAATTTCTTTTGAGTATTCTTTTTTAAAGTTATCTACCAGCTCTCTCTTTTTTGCAAATGTGCCTGAACCCATTTTTTGATAGGCATATCCTTCGCTTTTCAACTTATTGTAACAGTTTACTATAGTGACGTTATTAACACTTAATTCTTTTGATAATTCCCTTATAGGAGGAAGTTTATCTCCATCCTTAATTACATTAGAATTAATAAGTTTTTTTATATTTTCTGCAATTTGAACATATTTTGGTTCATAATCATTAAATTCAATATGATATCTCTTCATAAATTTCTTTTTATCCCCACAAACAAATTTAAATTGTATTATTACAATTTATTATAAAAAATAATACTTCTTTGGTCAATTGAAAAAGAGTTAAGACACACATAAAAGCACATCTTAACTCTGATACTTAAGTATATTTTATACTAATCTACATGATTTCTTTTGAAGTGATACTTGAAATTAAATTTTGTATAAATACTCCTAATGATAATAATACACAAGCAAACAATACAACTCCACCAACATATGGTATAAACATAATAACTTTTATAAAAATAGTGCCTATTAATGCTGATAAATATAAATTCATGTTTTTAAAAATAATTTCACCTAAAACTATACCTGATACTACCGGTGCTAAATAAATTAAAACACCATAAATAATTAAAGCTATAAAAGCTATAGGTATTCCAATAATGGTTATACATACCAGCAATGCTAATATAGGTAATATAATCAAAGTAGCAAACCCAATTAAAAACGGTAACCATGGCCTATCTATTGTATATTCTTTAGCTTTAAATAAATATCTTTTACACATCAATACTAGTAACAGTGATAATATTAACGCTGTAATTAAACTTAAAATTTTTTCAATAAAAAATGCTCTATTATAAGTATCACTTTTATTCTCATATTCTTTACTTAAAGTAAATTCTATTTTATCACTGTCAAACTCACCTAATATAGTTGGCTCTGTACTTGCTTTAACTTTAATTTCGCCATCGACTTTTGTATTTTCACCTATTATCAACTCATTACATTCAATATTGACATTTCCATATATAATCCCATTTAAATTCACTTTATCAGCACTTATAAATACATCCTCTGCTTCACCTAAAAATTCTACTTCACCTGCTGATACATATACTCCATTAGCACTAGTACCTTCTTTAATATTTATAGTTGCACCTATAGCAGTAATATTTCTATTAATATTACCTCCTATATTCACAGTTGAACCTGCAAGCCTTACACTTCCTCCCACATTTTCTACATAAATATCTAATGTATTTCCTGCAACAATAACATCACCAGCAACATTACCACTTAATTTAATTCCATTTCCAGCAATATAGGCATCCCCTTCAATATCTAACCTTTTATCAACTTCTCCATCTGCCACAAATAAATTTTTCGCACTATTAGTAGATTCTGCAAATGCTTTGATTGAAAAACAGCTTACAAAAGTTAATATCAATACCCCCACTAAACACCTTTTTAACCTCATAACTTCCCCCCATTTTATTATTTTACATTATATGGTAATATTATATTATATTATTTTTCTTGGAGGTATTATTTAAAATGAAAGAAAAAATAAAAAATATTTTTACAGTTATACTCTATATTTTATTTATATTTTTAATTCAAATATTAACAGTTATTTTATATGAAATTATATATACACTGTATTTATTAATCTACAATAAATCTTCCATTTTAAATTTACCAAACATTCTCAATAATGTTGCTATAGAAAATATTCTTTATATAAATTTAATTGCATATGTTATATTTTTTATCACCATTGCTATTATTTATTATATTCATGGTAAAAAAATCACTGTAGATATTTCACTAATAAATACCAATAAAAACACTTTATTACTGACTGTTTTTTAGGAGTATCTATATTATGTATTAACATAGGCTTCTTAGGAATTTTGAATTCATCTACTTTCTTTTCTAATATTTTGGAAAATTTCAATAGTATAATCAATATTTTAACAATAAGAGGTTTACCTGAAACTATATTAATTATTGGTATAATAACACCTATTGCTGAAGAGCTTTTGTTTAGAGGTTTAGTATATAATACACTTCTAAAAAGTTTTCCTATATTACCCACAATTTTTATACAAGCATTTTTATTTGGCATATGTCATGGTAATATTATTCAATGTATTTATACTACATTTTTAGGAATTGTTTTTGGTTATTTAATTTATAAAACAAAATCACTTTATTCATCTATTATTGCTCATATCTCTAACAATTTAACAGCTATAATAGTATTCAATTTTTTACCTAAAAATATAAATTCAATATTAACTTATGTGCTTTTTATAATTTTAGGTATAAGTTTTACTCTACTATTTCTTATTATATTAAATAAAAATAATAAGAGCCGATTTAAAATGGATTCTATTCCATTTAGTAATTTATAAATAAAATTAATCTAAATATCTCACCACTAATTTATTTAACTGAAATTACCTCCAAACTAATGCAAGTACTAAATATAACTTAAATAAATTTTAAGTATAAACAAAAAGTGATGATATATTATTTTTGAAATATTATATCATCACACTTATTATAATTTAGTTATTATTTATATAAGTTATCTTCTATTATTTTATTTGCAATTAACCCTATATTAACTTCTCTAGTATCCATATATACATCAATTATTCTATCAACCAAAGTAACTTCTACATATTCTATAAACTTCCCATCTTCATCTGTATAAGTTATAATATCATAAGTTATAATATCATCTTTTAATTGTTTTTTACTAATCATTTCTTCCTCCTAGTACACTCTATATTAAAATTTTTAATCTCCTTATATCCTATCATATAAATAAAAATGACTCCATACAAATTGCATAGAGTCATTTACATCACACTTTAAGTTTTATTTCTAATTATTAATAACTATATTTTCTTTCATATATAGTTATTAATATAAATGCAATTATTCCAAATACTATAGGTCCAGCTAATTGGAAACCAGTTGAAATATAATCCTTACTTTCAATTGCTGGTTGTATTATTGTAAATATGTTTGCAAATCCAACTGTAACTATTACAACTACGGCCCAGAATGTAGCCATTGTCTTACTCTTAAAGAATATGAATGGTTTTTTAATATTATCATTTTTCTTAAAATATATAAATGCTATAGCTAAGAAAACTGTAGGTATAGTCATAGAAACATTACCCATAAGTATTAAATAATCTAAGAACATTGTAGATTTACCACTTGTTAACACTGCAATCATTATAATAGCAACAACTGTTATACATTGAACCCACATAGCTCTTACAGGCATGTTATTTTCATTTAATTCAGTCCATTTCTTTGGCCAAATTTCTTTTGGTGTTCCTTCAATTAATTGCTTAAGTGGTGAGTAAATTAATGTAAAGAATGCTCCAAGTAATGCTAAAAACATAGCTAAACCTATATATCTAGCAAACCAAGTTCCCATTATTTCTATTCCTGCTTGTGAAAGTCCAAATACTTTTCCAAGTTCAACTCCAAGATTTTTAATTACTACATAAGAAACGTTAGCCATTCTAACATCTGGTGATGAAAGTACTGCATCCCAATTTGTAAATAATCCTACCATTAATATCGCTAAAGAATATCCAACACCAATAACTATTGCTGATATTTTAATTCCTCTAGGGAATGTTACATTAGCATTTTCAGTTTGGTCAACAAGACCTCCAACTGCCTCTAATCCACCATATGCAAATATAGCAAAAACTAAAAATCCTAATACTGCTAAAACTGATCCATAAGCTGGATTTGGTGAATGTGTAAATTGTGCTAAGTTTAATGGTTGTGCTGCTTTAAATCCATTGGCAAAAAATACTATTAATGATCCTACTATTAATAATACATTGGCACTAGTTACAAAAATTCCACCAACAGATGCAACCTTTGATATACTACTCATTCCCTTTGATGATAAGAATGTTATTAATATAACAAAAATTGCACCTAAAATACCTAATGTTTGCGTAGAGCTCAATCCAAACATTTCCCATGTTGATGTTTTATCAACACCAAAAATTAAATTTGAAAGTGGAACCCATATTGATGAAGAAACACTTACCATCCATACAATATAAGATGTAAACCACATGAAAGTTCCTATGAATGCAAACTTTCTTCCAACTGAGTTCTCCATCCAAGAATAAATTCCACCTTTTTCTTCCTTATATGCAGCTCCAAATTCTGCCATCATAAATGCATATGGTATAAAGAATGCTATTGCACCAAATATATACCATGGAATAGCTGAATATCCCATAAGAAAGAATGCTCTTGGAATATTATTAAACCCAAATACAGACGTAAAAATCATAAGTATTAAGGCTATCAAAGTCATTTTTCCTTTGTTTTGTTTACTCATTTGTTTTTCTCCTTTGTTTTATTTATTTCGACAAATTACGTCATACTATATAATATCAGATTTATTTTATATAGTACAATATATTATTTTGTTATTTAAATAAAAATACAATTAAATTAACCTTAATATAAATCTATTTTTAATATTCGGATAAGATTATTTTTTTCAATTATAAATATTTTATCCTTTATTTTATAAAAATGTCCTATCTTTTTCTTCATGATATTCAATTGAAATTAAATATATAAAATTACTTTAATTAAATCTTATATATATTAATAAAAATACTCCTTAAAACAATTTATTTTAAGGAGTATTTTTATTATGCTATTATATTTACAATATAATCTTTAGTTTTATTATAACTTTCATCATCTACTTCAACAATCATAAAAGTTCCATTTTCCCTATAATCTTCTTCTAATACTCTTCCATTTCTATGCAAGAATGATGATATATCACTTTTATCATATGGTATTAAGAATTCACATTTTTTCATATTATAAGGTAAGTTTTCTTCAATTAAATTTAGAAGTTCATTTAAATTTATTCCTTCTCTAGCTGAAATTTCAATAGTATTATACTCAGCTGTTGCTTCTTTAACAGTTGCTATTTGTTCTTCTGTAGCTTTATCAATTTTATTTAATACTAAAATAGTATCCTTATCTTTTGCTCCTAATTCAAACAACACTTCCTCTACTGCTTTTATTTGTTCTAATGCAGTATCACTTGAAGTATCAACGACATGACATAAAAGATCAGAGTATATTACTTCCTCTAGTGTTGATTTAAATGCTTCAACTAAATCATGAGGTAATTTTCTAACAAATCCTACTGTATCTGTTAATGTTATTACACCTTTGTTTTTAAGCACTATAGCTCTAGTTGTTATATCTAAGGTAGCAAAAAGCATATCTGCTTCAAATACTTTTTCCTTACCTATAACTTCCTTTTGTGCAGCAACATCACAAAGGGCATTTCTTAAAGTAGATTTTCCCGCATTAGTATATCCAACTAATGATACTTTTGGAATACTTTCTTTATTTCTCTTTTCTCTTTGAGTTTCTCTTATCTTTTTAATTTTTTTAAGTTCATCATTTAAATCATAGATTTCTTCTTTTATATGTCTTCTATCTGTTTCTAACTTCTTTTCACCTGGGCCTCTAGTACCAATACCACCACCAGTTCTAGACATAATAGTTCCAAGCCCTTGAAGTCTACTCATTCTATATTTAAGTTGAGCAAGTTCTACTTGTATTTTAGCTTCTCTACTCTTCGCTCTTCTTGCAAATATTTCAAGTATAAGCGTTGTTCTATCAATTACTTTAGCTCCTATTGCTGCTTCAAGATTTCTAACTTGTGATCCCGAAAGTTCATCATCAAATATAATTACATTTGCTCTTAATTTTTGTCTAAGTTGAGCAATTTCAAGAACCTTTCCTCTTCCTATATAAAATGCTGCATCAATTTTACTTCTGCTTTGATAAACACTTTCAAGTACTGGTATATCACAAGCTTTAGTTAATTCCTTTAATTCTTCTAGGCTTTCTCTTGTATCTGAACCTACCAAAATAGCTTTTTCGCCCTCATCTTCAATTATATCTTTCTCCTTTATTAGAGAATCAATATAATTTATTTTATTTAATATATGAATCTTACTTAAATCTTCTAAAGCTATATTTTGTATTTCTTCATAATCTAACTTATCATCTAATACAGTTAAAAGACCTAATGAACAATCTAAAATTTTTCCTTCATAAATTCCAATTGCTACAATAGCATCTAATTTTAGCTTTAATAATGCACTTATATCAAGGGCAGATAGGTTACTCATTCCATTAGGATGAGTATGAATTATCCTAACACCTGCTAATTTTTTTTCTCTTATATCTAATGTTTCAATTTCAACTGATGTTGAGTCACCTATTGCAATACTTCTTATATTTCCTCTTCTATCTATAGCCACACTTACTTCTCTTTCAATAAATGCTGAAACTCTAGATATTGTTTCTATTATATTTAAAGAGCATACTTCATCTTTAGGACATTTTGCCTTATAAAGAGCTTCTAACTCTTCTAAAGCTGACTTTTTAACTCCATCTATATTTCCATATATCATCTTTTCACCTCATTTTAAGACTTTAAATATATTATTTAAATTTATTATAATTATATACAAATAACTATATATTAAGTAATTTTTCATTTTATTTTATCCTATTCCAAAGTAAATGTAAACATAAGTGAAACTCCAAATTTTAATTTGGTAAGTTGAACTTACTCATTCGACGATTAGGAGAAGGAGTTTCCTATTTGTATTTAATTTTATATTTGGTTACTGGAACTTACTCCTTTGACGTTTAGGAAAAGGAGTTTTCTATCTCTATTTAGTTTTAACTTTTAAATTTCATAGTTCAATATTAAAATTCACATATAATATATTTATTAGCGATAAAAACCTTCTTTAATTTATACTAAATTTTCAAGTTAACAATTTTCGCTAAATAAATGTAATATTTGACTATATCTTAAATTTTAAGTTGCAAATTTTGAAAATTATTGTTAATATTTAAAATAATATTATTAATAATTTTTCTTTCATATATTATAAAAATTGTATTGTATTAACGGAGGTTTTGACATGGAAGATAAGAAGCGTAATATTCTTTTTTCTCAAGAACAAATTCAAGAAAGAGTTAAAGAATTAGGTAAGCAAATAACTAATGATTATGAAGGTAAAGAAATTTATGTATTACCACTTTTAAGAGGAAGCTTTGTTTTTGGTGCTGATATATTTAAAGCTCTAGATTTAAAAGCAAAAGTAGGATTTATGACTACTTCAAGCTATGGTCATAGCGAAGTTAGTTCTGGTACTGTAACTGTTGTTAACGACATTCCTGACAACATAGAAGGCTTAGATGTTTTAATAGTTGACGATATAATCGATACTGGTTACACAATGGAATTTGTTATAGATCACGTTAAAAAACTTGGTGCAAAATCAGTTAAAACTTGTGTTTTATTAGATAAACCTTCTAGAAGAAAAGTTGATTTAAAACCTGATTATTGTTGCTTTGAAATTGACGATTTATTCGTAGTTGGATATGGATTAGACTACGAAGGTTTCTATAGAAATGTTCCTTACGTATTTAATTGGGAATCATAAAAAATAACAATACGTTAAAAGCTAGTTATATCAATAGTTTAACTAGCTTTTATTTTATATGTTTTTATGCCTTTGTGTACATTTTGTATCCAATGGAATTATTTTTATGCTGCTAATCAACCAACTCTCCAACTTCCCTTATGCTCTCATTTAAAACTTGATAATTTTCAATATCAGTTCTAAATATTCTATTATATCAGCAGAAAAATTTCTATATCATCAATACTTATTCCATCTTCATCAGTTGCTTCTAATGTTTCTTGTATCTCAATATCTCTGATTTCACCTTCTGTATTACCTTTGCTGTTACACCCATTAAATAAAACTACTCTTCCTATAAGAGAAGCAATTAAAATCCTCTTCATCATATTTCCCTTTTAATTAATAGATTATATGAACATAATCCCTTATTATTCAATCTTTCCTATATGCTCCCGACTAACAATATCTTTTTAATTAACGACGCCTCCTTTTAATTTATTTTAGTCGTCAAACTTAAAATACTTTTCCAAAGGAGGCCTTTTTTATTCACTCATAGCTAGAAACTTTCTGGAACTACAGGTCGAACCTGTGGTATTATAAACACAAAAGAACCTTTTAAAAAGAGTTCTTTCTATATTTTTTTAATAACCAACACTACTTAAACCATATTGAATTTGTTCATCTGTAAATCCTTCATATTGTAATTGTTGATATAATCCATCTCTACTAAATGCCATATAATCCATGTAGTTTTTAGCTGTTTTAGCGCATTGTTGATTCCAATCTACATCAATATTATCTACTGCGTAAGTCGCTGCTTCTGTAGAATATCCTTCATATTCCAATTGATGGATTAAACCTGACCTGCTAAATGATGTAAAGCTTAAATAGTTTTTAGCTGTTGCTATAGCATTAGTCTTTTCTATTAAATTAGCTTTTTCTTGTTTTTCTTTCTCCTCTTGTTCTTTCTTGGCTTGTTCTTCTTGTGCTTTTCTCTCTTCTTCTGCTTTCTTTTCAGCTGCAGCTTTTTCTTCAGCTTCCTTTTTAGCAATTTCTTCTTCTTCCTTCTTAGCTTTTTCAGCAGCTTCTTTTTCAGCTTTTTCTTTAGCTATACGTTCTTCTGTAGCTTTATTTACTTCAACTATTTTCTCATCTACTAATTTCTTTTCTTCCTGATCTAAATCTAAATAGTCTTTAGCTTTATCTACTTGTGATTGTAAATTCTTAATAGTCTTATCATCTTCTACATCTTGTTTTTTTAATTCCCCATATTCAGTTTCTAATTCCTCATATTCAGTTTCTAATTCACTATATTTAGATTCCAATTCTTGATATTCAACACTTTCAGTAACGGATTCACCGCATCCTACAAAACCAACTACGCTTAACACTAATAAACTAACAAATAATTTTTTCATAAACAATCCCCCATTCATTTATAAAATTTAATTTTTGCTAGCTTTTGTTTATTAGTTTATGTTCTTGTTGTTTAGGTTCTTTAAAATTTAATTTCCTAACATTTCATTATATGCTTCTTCCTAAACATTTGACGATACCTTTTTTAACAAAATAATGTTCATTTTCAATAATTGTAATCCTCAAATTCACATCTAATTAACATACATTATTATCTGCTCAAAAGATAAATCAAATATTCTACATCTGTAGCTTCTGTTAATAATTAAGGATTATTCAAAGTACGCAAATCTTTGCTTAATACCATCTTTAATCTATAGTGCTTTTGTATTTATGCTGACAGCATTTTAAATTATATTTCCATTTTTCAAAGTTATAATCTGTTAATTTACCAATTCCCAAAAATCCTTTTCCACTTTTAACACCTACTCGTGCAATACTGTTTTATTAATATCTTTGTCATACCTATTCCCCTTAAATTATTAAACTTGAATTTTATAATAACTCTTTAGCAGTTAGCCCAAATGCTTTTGCAATAGCTTATATTTTTTTAACTTGGACTGTTTCTATCTTATAAATAAAACTCTCATTGAACTATATTCAGTTTTCGAAGAACATCCATTTGTTAAATTAATTATCTCAACATTTAGAAGCTTTGCATATGAACTAAAGCTGACATGTTTTAATTAAATTGTAAGTTATTATTTTAATTTCACTAATAACTTTGTAACTTGCTTCTTAAGTTAATTATCATACTTTTTTATTGTTTGCTTGGAATAATTTACGAGTAGATAATATTACCAACAGACAGTTCAGATGAAAGCATTGAAAATACTAGCTTTGATCATTATGTTGCCCAGCAGAACATCCATCAGATGACCTACTCCAAATAAATGAAATGCTTATCCTAAATTCATAAAATGGCTCTATTGCTAGCTTTTTAACATATTAATGAAAACATCACATACGATAGAAAAAAAGTCCAAACTCTTAATTTGAATCTTATTTAAGTTCCAGCCTCTCCTTCAAAACTACTTATATCAATGTTTTTCAGACTTTTAATCTTTAGTACTTATATAAGTACTAAAGATTAAAAGAACTAATATAAGTACTTCAACTATGGTTGAAGGATATTGTTGTTTTTTATCTTTTATAAGAATTAAAAGAAGAATCTTCTCAAGTCTTAAATGATATTTTAGAGTGGTTTCTACTGCTCTATTTTTGTGTGCATTTTGTATCGAAACAAATAATTTGATACAAATTTATTCAATGATAAATAACATTAAATAATATGTTAAGTAACTTTACATAAAAGCTAATAACATTAGTTAATTTTTAACAACATTAAAATTCTCTAAGTATTTAATTGAGAATCATAAAAAAGTGGCAAAAGCCACTTTTTTATTTTAATTATTACTATTCATATTTATAGCTGTATCCGGAATCTTACCAACAATTATAGTATCTGAAACTGGAATTTGACATGTAACATCAATATCCTTACTTTTAAATGGTACTACAATTCTCATAGTAGTTTTTACATCTAAATATATCTTATGTCTAGTTTGATTTATTCCTGCACTTTCAAATACAGATTCATATGATGTATTTATGGCTCCAACCTGCTGAATCTTAACTGTTATTTTAGGTCCTAAGTTGTAAAAAAGAACGTTATTAGTTATATACCCCAATGGAATTTTCACACTTAAATCATCTGAACTTTTTAATCTTTCATTACATTTTAAAACAACTTGAGATGCTAAAGAATTTTGCTTTACTGTATCTGATCTAACCATTGTAATATTTCCTTCTAAGTCTTTATCAATATGTATAATATCATCATAATTAAAGTTTTCAGAATAGACCTTTACACTTTCTTCATTAATTATTTTTGAAACTTCTGCCTTCATTTCAATTTCTCCAACACTTAATACCATAGGTAATATTCTTTTATTGATTAAATATAGAATAAAATTCATTAATATTATTAACATTATTAGTAGAATTAACTTAAATGGAAATGGTCTCTTTTTAGGTTTAAACTTTGGAATACTTTTTTGTCTTTGAGTATAATATTTCATCTAACCACCTAGCATAGTTATTATTTTACTATTACAATTAATATGCTATAATATAAAAGAATATTATATTTTTTTATTTATTAAAAGGAGGAAGAGATGGCTAATAATTCAAATGAACAGCAAAAAAAATCAAGCACTTCTAAAAAGTTAAAGAAAAAACCATCTAGAGTTAAACGTTTTTTAAAATACTTTTTTTTAACGATTTTAATAATAGTATTATTAACAGGAGTAGTAGGTGTTGGATATATTTATGCAGTAATTAAAACTGCACCACCATTAGATATAAATGCTATTTATAATTTAGATGAAACTTCTATGCTATACGATGATAAAGGTGAATTTATAGACAATTTACCATCTATTCAAGAAAGATACGTAGTCGAAGATTATGACACACTTCCAAAAAATTTAGTTAATGCATATATCGCAATTGAGGATGAACGTTTTATGACTCATGGCGGTATAGATGTAAAAAGAATATTAGGTGCAGCTACAAGAGATGCTTTAATTATCTTAGGTTTAAAAGATGGTGGTATTCATGGTGCTTCAACTATAACTCAACAATTAGTTAAAAATTCTATATTATTAGAAGAATCATCTGCAGAATCAACACCACTTGATTCTATTAATAGAAAAATTAAAGAAATTGCTCTTTCAGTACAACTTGATAAAGAATTAAGTAAAGAAGAAATTATGAGAGCTTATTTAAATACTATTCCATTAGGTGGATATCTTTATGGAGTTGAAGCTGCTTCTAAATACTATTTCGGCAAATCAGTAGATGAGCTTAACTTACTTCAATGTGCTTATTTAGCAGGTATTACTCAAGCACCTTCATATTATAGTGCTTATAATACTGAAGAAGAAGATTATCCCAATACTTATATAAATAGAACTAAAACAGTTCTTGATAAAATGTTAGAACTTGGTTATATATCTCAAGAAGAACATGATAGCACTGTTGCTGAAGCAGATGCAAATAATTTTGCTTTTTCAACTACTGATACAGATTATAAATTAAATCAAGAATGGTTTGTATACCCTGCTCTTGATCAAGTTAGAACAGATTTAAAAGAAAAATATAAATATACAGATGATGAAGTTGATAAACTTTTTGTAACTGGTGGACTTAAAATATATACTACTATGAACACCGAGCTTCAAAATAAAGTTCAAGCTGTATTAGATGAAAGAAGTAATTTACATGTAGAACAATATAATGGTGAATATATTGAAGAATACTCTGAAGAAGGTGTTCCATTATTACAAGCTGCTGCAACTGTAATTGATTATAGAACTGGTCAAGTTAAGGTTTTAATTGGAGGTCGTGGAGATACTCCACCGGGTTCAATTAACAATGCTTACTTTGATCATAAATCAATAGCTTCTACTACTAAACCGCTTACTGTTTATGGTCCTGCTATAGATACTAAAGTTATGACAGCTGCAACTCCTATAGATGATACACCTATATCAACAGAATTAATTAACAAGTATGGATTTAATACCAATAATCCTCCACAAAATTATAATGGTGTTATGGATGGTTATATAACTCCTAGAGATGCTATAACTTATTCTAAAAACTTAACTTCTATAAAAACTGTTGATAAAATTGGTTTAAATACAGCTATAGAATATGGTGAAAGAGCTGGTCTTAAATATAGTGATGATTCTCATACTATGTCTGCTGCATCAATGGGGCAATTTGAGCAACCTATAGGTGATAGAGATGGTGGTAATACAACTATATTAGCATCTGCATTTGGTGCATTTGGAAATAATGGTGTTAGAATAGAGCCTATACTTTATACTAAAGTTGTAGATGCTAGTGGAAAAGTTATTTTAGAAAAAGAAGCTACACCAGTTGTATTATTCTCACCACAAACAGCTTATATAATGTATAACATATTAAAAGATCCGTTAGTTTATTTTGATGCCAATGGTGCTAAGTTTAGTGATATGCCTGTATCTGGTAAAACAGGAACAACTAATAATGTTGACTCTTTCTGGTTTGCAGGTTTAACTCCTTATTACTCTGGATCAGTTTGGATTGGATATCAAGATCAAACACCTATGGGTAATGGATATAGTTCATCTGCAGCTGATTTATTTGGTAGCGTTATGAGCGTTGTTCACGAAGGACTTGAGTACAAAGAAATTGATGAACCATCAGGAATAGTTAAAGCTGTAGTTTGTAAAGACTCTGGAAAACTTGCTACTAATCTTTGTAGTCAAGATCAAAGAGGTAATAGAGTTAAAACCGAATTATTTATCGAAGGAACTGAACCAAAATCTTATTGTGATGTGCATGTAGCAGTACAAGTTAATAAAGAAAATAATAAACTAGTATCTGATAATACTCCTAAGAGTTTAATAGAAACTAGAGTATTTATAAAGAAACCAAATGCATATTATGGTGCAAAGGATTATGCTTATGTTGTCCCTACAGAACTGGATGATACAAAAGCTCAAACAACTATAAATCTATCTCAAATTGGCTTAAAAGCTAATATGGATTTATATGATGCTATAGTTTTATTAAATGATAGAAAAATTAAATATACATTTAATGGCCAATCAGTATCTGGTAGCTTATCACCTGGACAATATATTTTAACAGGATTTACAAGCGAAATTCTTGAAGACGGCACTGTAACCCTTACTATTTCAAAATCTTCTTCAAATGATACTTCAATAGGAAATAATCCTTCTGAAGATAACAATAATTCTTATGAAAATAATAATGGTAATGATGATAGTAATGATAACAATGATTCAAACTCTTCAGATAATATTGATTAATATTTAAATATTATAAAAATCATATATTCTATTCAAAATAAAAAGCATCAAGTAAGAAATTAAATCTTACTTGATGCTTTTATTATATTTAATTGTATTATTTTAAATTTCCGAAATATAAAGTATATATTCTTTATAACTAGCTTTGTAAATATTTACCACAAAAAAACTATAACTTTTTTAATAAATTATCCTGTTAAATTTGATATTTGAATTGTTTTCTTTCACATTATTCATTTTTTTATCGTTTTCTTGCATATTTGATACTAAAAATATTTTTTATGAATTTTTTAATTATATTTCTTGCATTTTTTATTTTTTTCCTATATACTATAAAATATAGAATATTACTTAAGATAAAAAAGGGGGAACATTCCAATGGAAAAATTTAATACTTTTATTCTTTCAATCAATGATTTTCTATGGACATATATCCTAATAGCAATGTTAATTTCTATAGGCGTATACTTCACATGGAAAACAAAATTTGTGCAATTTACAAACATTAAATCTATGTTCAAATTACTGGGGGAAGGCACATCTTCAAAAGAAAAAGGTGAAATTTCATCATTCCAAGCATTTTGTATTGGTACAGCTTCTAGAGTTGGTACAGGAAACTTAGCTGGTGTAGCATCTGCAATTGCAATTGGTGGGCCTGGTGCTGTATTTTGGATGTGGCTTATTGCATTAATAGGTTCTGCTTCTGCTTTTATAGAATCAACTTTAGCTCAAATATATAAGGTTAAAGATGGAGATAGCTTTAGAGGTGGTCCTGCTTACTATATGGAAAAAGGCCTAAAGAAAAAATGGATGGGTGTTACTTTTTCAATATTAATAATAATTTGTTTTGGTTTTGCTTTTAACTCAGTTCAATCAAACACAATTACAGCTGCTTTCGATTCAGCTTTTGGTATAAATAGAGTTTTCCTTGGTGTTATAATCACTATTGCTTCAGCAATTATAATTTTTGGTGGCGTTAAAAGTATAGCTAAAATTTCAAGTATAATAGTTCCTATTATGGCTGTAGCATATATCTTAGTAGCTTTATTTATTATAATAACTAACATAACTCAAATTCCAGCAGTATTGAAAATGATTTTTGCTAATGCTTTTGGTGTAAAACAAATTATTGGTGGTGGAATTGGTGCTGCTTTATTAAATGGTATTAAAAGAGGATTATTCTCTAACGAAGCTGGTATGGGATCAGCTCCTAATGCTGCTGCTACTGCTACTGTTTCACACCCAGCAAAGCAAGGATTAATTCAAACTCTTGGAGTATTTACTGATACACTAATAATATGTACTTCTACAGCATTTATAATACTTTTATCATCTGATACATTAGTACAACATGCTTCTTCAAATAATATTCCATTAGGTGATATAGCTGGTATAGAGCTTACTCAAATAGCTGTAGGTTCTCAAGTTGGAGCATGGGGGCAATACTTTATTGCATTTTGTATTTTCTTCTTTGCTTTTAGTTCAATCATTGGAAACTATTATTACGGAGAAACAAATATTCAATTCATATCAAACAAAAAAATATATCTTTACATATACAGAATATTAGTTGTTGGTATGGTTTTATTTGGTTCTGTAGCTTCAATGAAATTAGTATGGAATATAGCTGATGTATTTATGGGTCTTATGGCAATCCTTAACTTAATAGCTATAGTATTACTTAGCAAAATTGCTATAAAAGCATTAAAAGATTATAACGAACAAAAGAAAGCTGGTAAAGATCCAGTATTCTACGCTTCTTCAATAGAAGAACTTGGACCTGAAGTTGAAGAATGGAGAGAAAATGAAAAAAGCTCTAATATAGCTTAAAGAAATACCACTATGCTTTTTAGCATAGTGGTATTTTAAATTTTTATATAATACTAATTATACATACTTATCTACAGTACTTAATGTTTTTAATACTATCTATTTTTTTATTATTTTAACCTTTTCTTTTTAATACACATTCCACTAATCATAATAATATTAGCTGATATAATGATATAAATCGAATTTACACCACCTGTAATAGGCAATTTTTCATTTATACCTTTTGACTCTTCTATACTTCCTTTTGAATAATACTTTTTTTCATCTTTATTTATATAATTATAGCACTGACTTTCCTCTACTACTAGCAAATTTTCAACCTCAAAATTAATACCTTCATTTTTCCATAATTCCATTATTGAATTCCTAATATTTATATTATTTTCCATAACCTCTTCATTATTTGCAACGCTATTCTCTGTTTTGCTAGATAGCATAAAATCGCTTATCAAAACTTTATAGCTTCTATTCATATCTAAGCTTGTTCCATTAGTTAGTTTTATAGACGTTACTCCTTTTCCTATTTCTCTACTTTCATCATAATATACATTTATTCCTGCAAATTGAACACACTCATTATCATTTAGTTTTATTTTATCTTCTATTATATTTTTAATTTCTTCACCCGTAAGATTTATAGTAACTAATTCATTATCATAAGGTACTATTGTATATAAATCCTCTACTGTAACCTCACCTTGCTCTAACCCACCTGTTATTTCTCTACCATCAATAAGAACTATATCTGTATTTGCTATTCTCCTTAGTGACTCTGCAATAACCATTCCAATGTAAGTTAATCCATTATCTTTGTCATAGTCTAAATCTCTATCTAAATAAGCTATTTTTTCTAATAATATATCACTTAATTCTTCTTCATAAGACTTTATTATCCTTTCCATATTGTCATTAGATATAATTTTTTCATCTGTTTTACATATTTTTTCACTAATACCTTCTACATTAAGCAATTTTCCTTCTACATTAAAAGTAAATTTGAGATTAGATAATCCTTCTCCATTACCTCCTGCTTCAACTATAGGTATATTATTAACACTCCCCGATATATACTTACCATTACTTCCTGTAATTATAGCATCAACATTATAAATACTCTTTGCCAGTTCAGTGACTTCTCCTTCTACCTTATCTGTTATTTTATTTTGTATTGCTTCTAAATATCCTAAAACAACAACAGCATTTACCTTTTCTTCTTCTTTTAACTTTTTAGCATATTTATTTATAACACTTTCCGGAGATATAAACTCTAAATTTTCAATATTTTCATCTTTTATTCTAGAAACTATTTCTGGAGTAGTTACTCCTATAACTCCTATTTTTAAACCATTGCTTTCAATAACTGAATATGGCTCTATCCAACTTATTGGATTTCTACTTTCTTTATCTACTATATTAGCTGCTAAAAAAGAAAATTCCCCTTCTCTCTGCCACGCCTTTATTTTATCAATTCCTAAATCAAACTCATGTATCCCAATTGAGGATACTGTCAAATCCATTTCTTTTAAAAATTCTGAAACTGCTTTGCCATATGTAAGTGTAGATATAGGTGCTCCTCCATAAACATCTCCAGTTGAAACAATAAATGAATCATAATCATCACTTTTTAAACTTTGCTTTTCTTTAATTAAAGTTAGAAGTTTTGCAGCTCCAATACTTTTATCACCTTCTTGTAAACTTCCATGAAAATCATTAAAGGCTATTATATCTATAGTTTTATCTGAAACCTCTATTACATCATCCCAAGTTATACTTTTAATAATTGGATTTTTCTCATCACTTGATTTCATAATCTTTAACTTTTCTTCATTAATTAATCGCATTGCTACTTCTCTTTTTTCGTTATCATATTTTACCCCAGTTAATTTCCAATTTTCATCTACATTTCTCTTTATTTCTCCATTATTTACATTAATAATATAGTCAAAAATCAAATCTCTTATAGCTGAAATTCTATAATTGCTAGTATCACATATTTTTTCATAGCTTTCTCCATGAAAAACACTATTTATTTCAGAATCAATTATAGATTTAGAGCTTAAATTATTTATTGCTAAATAAACTGTATCATCATCTTTAACTTCTTTTTTATCTTTTTCAAAAATTAAATTCTCAATTCTATCATTTATATCATTAGAAATATTTATTTCATAACTTATTCCATCAAACATATAATATTGATATATTTTTCTTTTTTCATTTAAGGATATTGTTAAATCCCCTTCTTGAAATTTATTGTAAATTGCAACTGACCATTCCATCAATTTTTTAAGCTGTTTTCCTGTAATTTTTATTGTAGAAAGATTATTATCATTTCCATATATATTATAAATATCTGCTTTAGTAATATTACCTTCCTCAATATTAGAAGTACTTTCAAATATATTTGCTGCAGATACATGATATATATTATCAACATCAATATCTAATTCTTCTAATTGTTTTCTACTATAATATAATTGTACTTCATTTATAAAATCAGTTAACCCTTGATCACTAACTATAGATTGCGGTATACCTTTTATATTATCCTTTTCTACTAAATCTTTATCTAATACTCCAATCTTTTTTGTAGCATCTATTACTAATCTCTCATGATAACTCTTAACTTCTTCTGTTAATTCTTCATCCTCTATAACACTTGCTGTTGGTATTATTTCACTTTCCTCATTAACTATTTTATATTCATTATCTATTTTTTCTAAGGTTATTTCTATTTTTCCAATACTTTCACCATTACTATTGGGTTTAATTACTATAGCATTATTAATTTTTTCTACTTCTTCTATTTCACACTCATCACCTATTACTATAGCAGATATATTATCATATCTCTCCGCAATTTTTCTTATCAAATTCTCATCTGAATTTTTCTCTTCTCTTACACTTATATTAGCCGATAAAATATATAAATCAGCTCCACCTTTTGACTTTATTTCATCAATTACTATTCCAACCTCATCAATAGGATTTTTTAACGTACATCCATTTAACTTATTATCATATTTCTTTTCAATCTCCGGCAAAACAATACCTATTATTGCAACTTTAATATTATTATCTAATTCCTTTATAGCATATCCATCAAAGACTCTCTCCCCATTTTTATATAAATTAGAACAAATTATATTTACTTTATTTTGTGATTGATTTTTAAAACTATTTACTTTATCTATACCTAAATTTAATTCACCTTCACCTAAATTTAATACATCATATCCAATTTTATTCATAGCTAAAATCATTGGATTTTCTTTATCTTCTGAGAATAAATTACTATAATTTCCTCGAATACTATCACCATTATCAATTATCACAGTATTTTTATTATTGTCCATTTCTTCTTTAATTAAAGTTGAAATCTGTGTAAGCCCACCATCTACATTCATATTTTTAGAATATTCATAAGCTGTAAATTTTCCATTTAAATTACTAGTTGCAATAATTTGAATCTTTAAGTTTTTATCTAATTTAACCAACGCATTTATTTCATTTAACGATAATATATAAATTATCATAGTTAATAACGTAGTTATGAAAATTTTCCTTTTACTCTTCCTCTTTATATTCATTTTATACCCCATCATATATACTAAAAGGTTATAATACATCAAATAAATTATGTAATTTAAAGTTATTACATACTTATTATACCATAAATATTATCTGTAATCATTTACAGCTATGTATAAAAGCAAGATTTTATATTAAATATAAACAAAAAAAAAAAAATTACGAAACAATTTTTGAAATCTAGAAATTAAATATTTATGCTTTCATAAAAGCAAATCTTAATTTCTAAACTAATTTTGTTTCGTAATTTAATTAAATTATTTTTATAATTATTTAATGTAATTTCTTAATTTATATTATTCCAACTATCTCATTAATATCTTTAATACCTTGTTCAATGCAAAATGCTTCCATTTGTTCAATAATTTCTTTTCCAGCCATTGGATTAAAGAAATTAACTGTTCCTATTTGAACTGCCGAAGCTCCAGCCATCATAAACTCTATCGCATCTATTCCTGTTGTAATTCCACCAAGCCCTATAACTGGTATTTCTACAGATTTAGCTACTTCATGAACCATTCTTAAAGCTACCGGTTTAACAGCAGGACCTGATAATCCTGCATATACATTATTAAATATTGGCTTTCTCTTATATGGATCTATTGCTAATCCTTTTAATGTATTTATAAGTGATATAGAGTCAGCTCCTGCTTCTTGACACTTTATAGCCATATCTACTATATCTTCAGCATTAGGTGATAATTTTACCATAAGAGGTTTATCTACTATTGATTTAGCTTTTTTAACAACCTCATAAGCTACTTCAGATTTAATTCCAAAAGCCATTCCCCCTGACTTTACGTTAGGACATGAAATGTTAAGCTCTATCATGTCTATCTCTGTTCCTCTAAGCTTTTCTAATGCAATTTCATAATCTTCCATGCATCCACCACCAACATTAGCAATTATGTTAGTACCAAGCTCTTTCATCTTTGGAAGTTCTTCTCTTATAAATCTATCTATTCCTGGATTTTGAAGACCAACTGAATTCATCATTCCAGATGGAGTTTCAAAGACTCTAATGCCATCATTTCCAGCCTTTTCATTTAAAGTTAATCCCTTTGATGATATACCCCCTAAAATTCCTACATTATAGAAATTATTATACTCCACTCCAAAACCAAAGGTTCCTGATGCTGCTATTACTGGATTTTTAAAGTCTACTCCATTTATATTAACTTTTAACATTTTATCTTCTCCTTTGGCTTATTATAATTCTACATAGTATCCATCAAATACTGGACCATCTTTACATGTTCTTTTATTTCCATCTTTAGTCTTACAAGTACACACAAGGCATGCTCCTACTCCGCAAGCCATATGCTTTTCCATTGAAACATATACTTTAACTTGCTTTTCTTTGCATATTTCAATTACTCTTTTCATCATAACTTCTGGACCACAACAAAGTACTGTATCATAATTTGTTACATCTAAAATTTCTGTTACAAAACCTTTATGACCATGCTTACCAGTATTTGTTGAAACAAATGCATCATCAACATATTCTTTTATTTCATCTATTAAATATATATCATCTCTAAATCCAGCATAAAGTTCCATCTTAATATCACTTTTCTTTTCTCTTAACTTTTTAGCAACTTCAAGCATTGGTGCTGTACCAATACCACCACTTACTAATGCTACTTTACCTAATTCTTCTTCTAAGTTAAATCCATTTCCAAGTGGGCCATTTAAACTTATTGAATCACCTTCTTTTAATTTAGCATATTCTTTTGTCCCATCTCCTACTACTGCATATACAAAAGTTAATGTATCTCCATTAGTTTCACAAACACTAATTGGTCTTGGAAGTAAAGTTGCTCCATTATGCTTTAACATATAGAATTGTCCAGCTTTAGCTTCATTTTTATCTTCTACTACCATTTTATATATTCCATTTTGAATTTCTTCATTTACTAATATTTTGCCTTGTGTATACTTCATAAATTCTTTTCCTCCTAAAGGTTATTAACTGCAGTTCTTATTTCATCTCTCATTCTAATTGCTTCTCTTCTTGCACATGCAGCAAACTCTTCTGGTTTATTTTCTTTCTTATATGCTAAAAGAATTGCTCTTGATGAATTTACAACTCCACCATTTCCATCTCTTAAATATAAAGCTACATCTTCAGCCTTCCCTCCTTGTGCTCCGTATCCTGGAATTAAGAAGAACATATCCTTATATCTTTCTCTTATTTCTTTTCCTTCTTCAACATGAGTACATCCAATTACTCCACCTATTGCTGAATATCCGCATTCACCCTTAACATTTTCTCCCATCTTAGTAAGCTTATCACCTACAACTTTATAGACCTTACTACCATCTTTAGTATCAATATTTTCTATATCTTCTGCTCCTGGATTTGAAGTTCTAACTAATACAAATACACCTTTATTTCCACTTTCCATATATGGCATATATGGTTCTATACTATCCATCCCCATATATGGACTTAATGTTATGAAATCTGCTTCAAAATCACCACTAAAATGACCCTTAGCATATTGAGTTGCAGTTGCCATTATATCCCCTCTTTTTATATCTGAAATTATAATAGCATCTTTTTCTCTTAAATATTCTAAAGTTCTCTTATATGCTAAAAGCCCTGCAAGTCCTAATGCTTCATAATATGCAATTTGAACCTTATAACATGATACAACATCTAAAGTTGCATCTATAATTTCTTTATTATATTGAAATATTGCTTCTTCAATTGATTTTCCCTCTAAAACATGTTCTG
Source organism: Clostridium celatum (assembly GCF_021412605.1). NCBI lineage: Bacteria > Bacillati > Bacillota > Clostridia > Eubacteriales > Clostridiaceae > Clostridium > Clostridium celatum. Next base: position 129,229 of record NZ_JAJKGM010000004.1, on the reverse strand, counting down.
GTATATATTCAACAGCAGTATCAAGACCTAAACAAACTACTCCTCTTTCTTCAACTCTTTTATATAATTTATCTATTATTAAACTTTTCATAAAACTTACTCACCTTTCGCTTTTTATACTATACTAAACTTAAACATTTGTACTATATATTACTTTTCCTGCTTTTATAGTTGCTATAACTTCTCCATAATACTTTCTTCCGTGGAATGGAGTATTTTTCCCTTTTGATACAAAAGTCTCTCTATCTATAACTACTTCTTTATTTAAATCAACTAATACTAAATCTCCATCTTTTCCAACTGTTATTGTTCCTTTATTCATTCCAAGAATATTAGCTGGATTTTTTGACATTAATTCACTTAATTTATTTATGGAAATACCATATTTTTTTACAAGCTCTGTATAACAAATACTAAATGATGTCTCAAGCCCTACCATTCCTGGTGCACCATTTTGTTTATCTTCTTCAGTATGTGGTGCATGATCTGTTCCTATACAATCAACAGTTCCATCCTTAATACCAGCTATTATAGCATCAATATCCTCTTGTTTTCTTATAGGAGGATTTACTCTATAATTACTAATTTCTGTTGTTAGTCCAATATGATGTGGTGTTACTTCACAAGTAACATTCGCACCCTCACTTTTACTTCTTCTTATAGCATTAATAGATTCTACGGTACTAACATGAGCCATATGAAGTCTAGCACCAGTAACTTTTGCTAAGTATAAATCTCTTATTGTCATTAAATCTTCTGCTATTCTCATGTCTATTTTAGAAAATGTTTTATCTTCTGCATGAGACATAACTATCCAATTATTTTCTTTAGCCTTCTCCATAGCTTTCATCATTATGCTAGAATCCATTACTCCAACACCATCATCAGTTATTGCAACTAATTCCTTATCATTATCAAAAGCATTTAAGTGTTCTATAGACTTTCCGGCAAAATTTTCTGTTATTGAAACACATTGATGAACATCTATTAATCCAACCTCTTTGGATCTATTTCTTACATACTCAACAACTTCTTTGCTTGAGCATATTGGATTAGTATTGCCCATTAAGCAAACCCCCGTATATCCACCTTTAGCTGCAGCCTTAGAACCACTTTCTATATCTTCCTTATTTGTTAATCCCGGTTCTCTAAAATGTGCATGAGTATCTATAAAAGACGGCATTAATGTTAATCCATTTGCATCTATAATCTCTACATCCTTTTTATTTAACTCAATACCTATTTCAGCTATTTTCCCATCTATTATTAATACATCAGCACAAAATTCTTCATGTGCATCTACGATATTAGCATTTTTAATTAGTAAGTTCATAAATCTACACCTCACTTGGATTTATTATTTGTTCACAATATTCACATTTATAGCTTCCCTGTGTTCTATCCACTAATGTAAAACTATGAGGTATATATTTTTCATCTGAAGTTATGCAATTTGGATTTTTACACTCAATAATATTCTCTACTCTTTCTGGAAGCTCTGGTTTAATTTTATTAACTATAACTTCATTTCTAACTTCATTAATTGTTATTCCTGGTGAAAGCAAGCCCAATACTGTATAATTAATTTTTTCTATATTCTCTATCTTTATTATATCTTTTTTACCCATTTTTTTGCTATCTGCATTTATTATTAGCGCAACTTGATGACCTAATTTATCTAAATTAAGATACCTAAATATTTTAACTCCCATTCCAGCTTTTATATGATCAAGCATAAATCCATTTTTTATACTAGTTATTTGTAACATTACATTACCCCCAATAATTTAGCTATTAAAGCCATTCTTACATACATTCCATATTCAGCTTGTTTAAAATAGACAGCTCTTTTATCACTATCTACTTCCGTAGCTATTTCATTTACTCTTGGAAGTGGATGCATTACAATCATATCTTTTTTTGCTTTATTCATTTTTTCCATATCTAATATGTAACTATCCTTTAATCTTAAATATTCTTCTTCATTAAAGAAACGTTCTTTTTGAATTCTTGTCATATATAAAATATCTAATTCACTTATTACATCTTCTATTCTTTCAACTTCTTTAAATGTTATTTTATTTCTCTTTAAAATTTCTTCTCTTATATACTCTGGAATGACTAATTCCTTAGGTGATATTAAAATAAATTCTATTTCTTCATATCTTGACATTGCTGATATTAATGACTGAACAGTTCTTCCATTTTTCAAGTCACCACATATCCCTATCTTATGTCCATTTAATTTTCCTTTTTGAGATTTTATTGTTAATAGATCTGTTAGTGTTTGAGTTGGATGTTGATGTCCTCCATCACCAGCATTTATTACTGGTACATTTGAATACATACTTGCAACCTTTGCTGATCCTTCCTTTGGATGCCTCATTGCAATAATATCCGAATATATGGATACCATTTTTATAGTATCTGCTAGTGTTTCTCCCTTTGCACTTGAAGTAGAATTTGGTTCAGAAAAGCCTAGTACATTACCACCTAATTTCATCATTGCTGATTCAAAACTAAATCTTGTTCTTGTACTTGGTTCATAAAAAAGTGTAGCTAATATTTTGCCATCACAGATATGTGAAAATTCCTTTGGATTTGAAATAATTTTTTCTGCTAGTTCAAAGATTTCGTTTAATTCTTCTTTTGAAAAGTCCATAGGACTTATTAAGTTTCTATTATTCATTTTACGTCACTCCTTTTTAACATCACAGTGTTAAATTTAAAGAACAAAAAACCTTCCTTTAATTTAAAGGAAGGTATAGTAATCCTATAATATTGGTATCATTACAACTTCCTTATGAATCTCTCAGGATTCCTTTAAAGGTTCTTTTTTCATAGAATATCACTTCTAGAAATAGTTGTCAATACATTTTTATTTCCAATTATTCATAACTTCATCCCACATCATTTTACCACATTTAGCTAAAGATACTGTTCCATATACACTATTTGGTACATCTTGTGATAATACTGTAAAAGCAAATCTTCCCTTAGGTAATTCTAATAGTGCTGTATCATTTTCAACACCTTTTTTATCTCCAGTTTTACTTGATATTTCTACCTTTAAATCATCTGGTATATATAACGCAATTTTATTTTTTATTTGTTGTCTTCTTAATATATCTATTAGCATCTGTCCATTTTCCTTATTTAAAAATGTTCCATTAGCTAAATGTTTCCATATTCTTGATAAATCATATGCTGATGTAAAATTTTCTACCCCTTCAACGTTTATTCTTTCATCATTAGTCTTTCTATTTAATTTAGTATTTTTTAATCCAATAGCTAATATATCTTCATTTATTTGCTCCATACCAACAATATCAATAATCTTATTTGCAGCTGTATTGTCACTTTGTATTAACATTATTACTAAAAGTTCAAATACAGTATATTCTCTTTCATTAAACTCATGGATTATTCCAGTACCAAAAACTTTATCTGAACTTTGAATTTTGATCTTATCCATAAAATCAACTTTCTTATCTTCTACAGCTTTTATCAATGAAACAGCTATAGGCAATTTCATACATCCAGCAGCAACCATAGAAACGTTTTCATTGTACCCATACACATATCCACTCTTTAGATCCTCAAAAAAGAAACTATATTTTCCGATTCTTGATTCTAAATATTTCTTTATTTCTTTCATAATACCCTCCTAAATCCACTTATTCTAAAAATTTCTTTACTCTATATTTATTATAACATATTGTCAGAATATTTTGAAGTATTTCATTATTTTTTTACTATATTTTTTAATTGCCATATACACTTTTATTTTTTACTTTATATAAATAACTATACTATATATTCTTAAAACAACTGTTTTATTACTTAAATAAGACTGTACCAAAACAATCATTTTGGTACAGTCTTATTATTATTCTGCAAATGTTATTCCTATTTTCTTAGCAACTTGTACTAATTCTCCTTCTGGATTAACCTTCTTAGTATTTTGGCCTATTACATTTTCTAAAGTATCACTAGATATTTTATCTCCTTTTAAGCATACCATTTCCCCAAAATTACCATTCATCATTAATTCAACGGCAGCAACTCCATATCTAGTTGAAAGGATTCTATCATAAGTAGATGTATTACCACCTCTTTGTATATGTCCTAAAACTGTACATCTTACTTCATGATCTTTTATTAATTTTTCTAAGTCTTCTGCAAGCTTATTACCAATTCCTCCAAGTCTTATAGGATCTGGACTATCTGCTACTATTTTAGATACTACAACCTCGCCATCCTTTGGCTTAGCCCCTTCTGCAACTACAATTATTGTAAAATTCTTTCCTTGCTCTTCTCTTTCCTTTACTTTTAATGCAATTTTGTTTATATCATATGGCATTTCTGGTAAAAGAATTATATCAGCAGAACCTGCAATTCCTGATTCTAATGCTATCCATCCAGCATTTCTTCCCATAACTTCACAAAGCATAATTCTATGATGTGATTCAGCTGTAGTATGAAGTCTATCTAAAGCTTCTGTTACAACATCAATAGCTGTATTAAATCCAAAAGTTACATCTGTTGAGGATAAATCATTATCAATAGTCTTAGGAACACCTATAACCTTAACTCCTTTTCTAGCAAAATCTCTAGCTGAAGTTAATGTTCCATCTCCACCAATAACTATTAATACATCTACGCCTTCTTTTCTCATATTTTCAACAGCAACATCTGAAACGTCCTTTTTTACCATTACACCATTTTCTTCAACTGTATAATCAAATAAATTATCTTTATTAGAACTATACAATATAGTACCACCTCTATGTAGTATTCCTGATACACTATCTAGAGTTAAATTTACAAAATCATTATTGTATAAACCTCTATATCCAAATTTATATCCTATCACTTCTATTCCGTAGTTTAATATTGCTGTTCTTGTAACTGCTCTAATTACTGCGTTTAGCCCTGGACAATCTCCTCCACCTGTTAATAAAGCTATTTTTTTAATTCCTTGTTCCATATAAATATCCTCCCATTAAAATAATTCCCCATTTACTTTTCAACAAAATGTACTTTAAGATCCTTTTACTTTGCATACATTTACAAAATTTCAATCTTTTTCCTTATTTAATAATATCATAAATTTTTAAAAGTGAAAAGTATATTTTTTTATCATTTCAGAATTTTCTATAAATTTAATAGTTTTTTTATATTTTTAATATTAAACAATAAAAAAATAAAGAACACTAATAAAACTTTCTATTAGTGTTCTTTATTTAAAATATATTAATTTATGCTTTTAATATTCCTATCTTTTTTAACTTATTTAATATACTAATTCTAATGTTGGTACAGTAATTACTGCCCCAGAATCATTTGCTACAACATCATAAACCTTCTTTATTTTATTATAATTATCAATTATTGTAGCTTTAGTTTTTTCATCTAATTCTTTAGGCATATCATCATACGCAGATTCAATATTTGCATACGCTCTCCATACATCTTCCTCTACTATCATATAATAACAAGCTGCATTATTTAATGTTAAAACATCATTCTCATTAACCATAAATGCCTTTCTTATAAATTCTAATGCTTTTTCATTATCATTTTCATTAAAGTAAATAGTTCCTAATGCTCTATAATAGTTTTCATTTTCTGAGTTTACATTTATTGCTTCTTCTAAATCTACTATTGCATCTTCAAACTTTTCTTGATGTACATCTAACATAGCTAATTTATAATATATCTCATCTGTTTTAGATACAAATGGCTTTGCTAAATTGTAATACTCTTCTGCTTTAGTATAATTTGCAACAACATCAGCATAATAATCACCTGATTTTAACATGATATAATAATTAAAAGGTTCTTTCTCTAAAGCTGTTCTAATATATGCATCTACATTATCTAAAGTCCCCAATGCATTCATTATGTTAGGAATTAATATTCCATAACTATTTGGATAGTTTCTATTTTCAACTATACTTTCGTTAGCTTTTTCAAAAGCCTTATTATAATCACCATCATTATAGTAATCTATCGCTGTTAAATATGAAGCTATATATGAATCATCTTCTGTTTCACTTAATTCTTTAACTAACTTCTTTAACTTACTTTTATTATTCTCACTTATATCTATTGATATTTTTATCAAATCACAATTTATGTTGTTTACTTTGTTTAATGAATCATTTAATATTTCATTAGCGATTTCTTTTGTTTCTTCATCCATTGAATATATTTTAGCAATAAACATATTTAATGCTTCTTCTGGATTTTTTTCATTTAAAAATTCTAATTCTGATAATAAATCATTCTTATCAAAAATAACCGCTTGCTCTATTACATCAGATACTTTAATTTCATTTGCATCATTATAATAGGCTTCTTTTAAAGTGTTTATTCCCTCATTAACATTTCCTAAAATAAATTGCATTTCTGCTAATATGGATAAATCATATGCTGAATCTCTATCTACCGGATATGCTTCTACTATTTCTTTTGCATATGTATTTTTATTATTTGCCATATATACAGTAAACATAGTTTTTAATAGTGGTTTATAATCATTGTATACCTCTAAATAATATTCACCTAAACTTAAAGCCTGATCATTTTCACCATTCATAAAGAATGTAAATATAACTTCATTTACTAATTCCTTATCTTTCTCTAAATACTTTTCCTCATCTTCTGCTACTAATTTATCTTTTAATATCATGGCTTCTTTTAATAAATTGTTAGATTCATTAAACTTTCCATTTAATGAATATATCTCTGCAGCTTTTACTTTATAAATTGGCCAATCTTCTTTTTCCTGCATCTTAATATACTCTGCTATTGCATTATCATATTTACCAGCATAATAATATTGCTCCGCTGTATTTGTGGTGATACTAAATGTTTCTTTTCCCATAACACTCTGTATGCTCACCATAACAGCAAAAACAAAAAATAGTGATAATCCTATTATTACTATAGCTTGAATATAGTCTTTTTTATTATCTTTCTTTTTTAAAACACTTTCTTCATTACCAAATTCACTAGTAATTTTATTTTTATTATCCATAACTCCTCCATACTTATTTTCTCATTTCTACAATATTCTTTATTTTATCAGATAATTCACTTTTTTTCAAATATATTCTCTTATCTTGGAAATTCCACGTTAAATCTTACTATTTTCTCTATGACTTGTTCTTAAATTTACTCTTCCGTTTTAACTTTTATATTATATAATTTAAAATAATCATATAATCACATATAATAACAAACAAGAAATGCTATTATATAAATATTCATTTAAATTATTTATTTGTAAATATCTACTCATATTAAACGTAACACTAAAATTGTAAAGTAAAAGAATATGGAGCCTTATTAAAAGTTATATATTAATTAACTTAAATTTATTAAGTATATCAATATATATTTTTAATAACTCTCCTTTACTTTATCAAAATCTTAATTTATAAGCTAATCTTTTTTTATAAATTTATTTTCAAGTATGGCTACTGCTTCATACATTAAAAATGCAATTACTGATAAAATAACTATACTCATCATAACCATATCTAATTGAGCAATTTGTCCACCATATATTATTAAGAATCCTAATCCTTCTCTTGCAACTAGAAATTCTCCCATAATAACACCAACCCATGATAAACCAACATTTATCTTTAATGCTGATATTATAACTGGTATTGATGCTGGAAATACTAGATATCTCAATGTTTGAAGTTTATTCGCTTGAAATGTCCGCATTAATAATAACTTTCCTTTGTCAACTTCATTAAATCCAGATAATACACTTATTATAGTTGTTACTAAAGATATTAATAATGCTATAACAATTATAGCTGGCGTTCCATTTCCAACCCAAAAAATTATAATAGGAGCTAGCGCTACTTTTGGAAGAGCATTTAATACTACCAAATACGGTTCTAATACTTTAGATGCTGTTTTTGATGCCCATAATAATATTGCAATTATTACACCAATTACAGTTCCTAATGTAAAACCTAATATAGTTTCATAGCAAGTAACCAAAATATGTCTTCCTAATGTTCCTTCATTTATAAAATTCATTAAAGATTTAACTATTCTACTAGGGCTTGATGTTAAAAATGGATCTATCCAACCAACTCTCGCTGCAATTTCCCATAGTGCAATTAAAGCAATTAAAATAAATATTCTTGTTAAAGTAATTTTTATTTTTTCTTTTTTTACTCCTTTTAAATAAAGTTCATGTTCATTGTTTTTTTCCATCATCAAGTTCCCCCCATAACCTTCTAAAATAAACATTAAATTCAGGCTCTTTTCTCTTATCAAAAGGAGTTGCATCTTTATTTTTAAACTCAATTAAAACATCATCTTTTATAGTCGCTGGTCTACTAGTTAGTATTATAACCCTTTTCGACATTACAATAGCTTCTCCTAAATCATGTGTTACCATTATTGCTGTCTTTCTCTCTTTCTTTATAATTTCATAAACATCATCTGTAACATTTAATCTACTTTGATAATCTAAAGCTGAAAATGGCTCATCTAAAAGTAATACCTCTGGTTTTAAAACAAGGGTTCTAATAAGTGCTACTCTTTGTCTCATTCCTCCTGAAAGTTGAGTTGGCTTATGTGATTTAAATTTTAATAATCCATAGCACTCCAACATTTTATCCGCAAATTCTATATTTTCTTTTGTATATATATTCTTTATTTTTAGTCCAAGTAACACATTTTCTCTTACTGTAAGCCATGGAAATAAATAATCTTTTTGAAACATATATCCCATTTTATCTAGATTAGTTTTTATTTGAGGATCATTATATTTCACTTCACCTGATGATGGAGTTAAAATTCCACTAATTATATTTAATAATGTTGATTTTCCACATCCGGATGGTCCTATAATACTTATAAATTCACCTTCATCAACTGAAAAATTTATATTTCTTAAAGCCTCTGTTACTCCTTCAATAGTATGATAATTCATATTTATATCTTTTATTTCTAATAGACTCACTTTACCACCACCCCTTTACCTTAATTAAAAGTTAATACTAATTATTTAAAAATCTCACCACTACTTTAGTTGGTAGGGTCAAATTCAATTTTCCAAATTGTCTATACTCATTTTGAGTTAAATCTACAATTTCACTTATCTTAACATTTAGTAAAATAGAGGTTGTGCAAGCTATTTTGCTACAACCCCTTTAAAATTTACTTTATTGCTTCATTTGCAAAAGTGTTATTTACAATAATGTTAAAATCCGGTCTCTCTTTTATTAAACTGTCGTCATAACCTTGTATAATGTCCATAAGTCTATTTAAACCATCTTCAGAAACAACAGGGTTTTCAGCATAAGCCTCAATATCTTTATAGTTTTTTATAACTTGTACTATAACATCCTTATCAGTACCTGGGAAAAATGAAATAATTGAATCTGCAACTTCTTCATCTGTATGTTCTTTTACCCATTGTTGACCTTTATAAATAGCATTTGTAAACTTTTGTATTACTTCTGGATTTTCATCCATATATGACTTTGTTGTATAAAAACAGGTATATGCGATATTTCCCGCTGATTCTCCAATAGATGCTACTATTTTTCCACCACCATCTTTTTCAAGCATAGTTGCTGTAGGTTCAAATAATGCTACATATTCTCCTGTTCCTGACTTAAAAGCACCTGCTGTGGCTGTAAAATCTATATTTGTAACCATACTTACATCTTTTTTAGGGTCTAATCCATTTTGTTTCAAAACATATTCTAATGCCATCTCTGGAATTCCACCTGGTCTTCCACCTATAAGTTCTTTACCTTCTAATGACTTCCAATCAAAATCTTCCTCTTCACTTCTACCTACTAAGAATGAACCATCTCTTTGAGTAAGTTGTCCAAATACAACTGGATAGTCCTCCCTACCTTGATTATAAATATAAACAACTTGTTCTGGACCTGAAAATCCTATATCAACATTTCCACTTAACAATTGTTGCATTGTTTTATCTGCACCTTGTCCAGTTGATAAATCTATTTCTAGCCCTTCCTCTTCAAAAAAACCTTCATTTATAGCTACATACATAGGTGCATAAAAAACTGATCTTACAACTTCATTTAACCGTACTGTTTGTAATTCAGCCTTTTTTTCTTCATTTGAAGTATTAGTATTTTTATCAGTTTTTCCACACCCCATAAAAGCTACTCCAATAAATGCAACTACACCTACAATAGCTAAAAACTTTTTAAAAACTTTACTCATAAACCACCCTTCAGCAAAACTTCTATAAATTACTATGCTTTATAATATGACTTACAATTGTATTTTGTTAATTAATGGAGCATTTTATATTAATAATTGTCTAAGTATCTTATTTAGTAGATTTACTTAATTATTATTTAATGTTAAAATATTTTTATATCAATTTATGGAGGTATTTGCTGTGAAATTTTTTAGAGAGTCTATATTAATTTTATCTATTTATTTTGCTGGAGAAATAATTTCAAAATTATTTAATCTACCTATTCCCGGTAATATAGTAGGAATGATATTATTATTTTTACTTTTAATAAGCAATATAGTTAAATTAGAAAAAGTTGAAAACTTATCTAACTTTTTTTTAGATCACTTAGCTTTCTTCTTTATACCAGCAACAGTTGGACTTATGGTTTCATTTGAAGCATTAAAAGGTAGTCTATTAAAAATACTACTTTTATGTGTACTAACTACAGTTATAGTAATTGTCGTTACTAGTTTAACTGTTCAATTTATCTGCAATAAAAAATCTAGTAATAATGTACATAATAAAAAACCTAAAAATAGTACTAAGAAAGGAGCCTAATATAATGAGTATTTTTACTGACAATATGTTTTTTGGAATCTTTATTTCTCTAATTGCCTTTGAAATTGGATTATTAATATACAAAAAAACAAAATTTCCTCTTTTTAATCCACTTTTAATTGCTTCTCTATTAATAATTTGTTTTCTAAAAATATTTAATATTGATTTTGATACATATAATAAAGGCGGTCAATTTATAAATATATTTCTTGGGCCTGCAACAGTTATATTAGCTGTACCTTTATACAAACAATTTAATTTACTTAAAGAAAATTTTATTCCTATAATGAGTGGTATTTTAATAGGTAGTTTAGTTAGTATACTATCTGTAATCTCCATTGCATTATTTTTAAATTTAGATAACACTTTAATAGTTTCCTTATTGTCTAAAAGTGTTACTACTCCAATTGGAATCGAAATAACAAATAGCCTTGGTGGAATTTCTTCTATTACTGTACTGGCTATTGTTGTTTCAGGAATCGCTGGTTCTGTATTAGGACCTATAACATTAAAGCTTTTAAGAATAAAAAATCCAATTGCTATAGGTGTATCATTAGGTACCGCTTCACATGCTGTTGGTACAACTAAAGCGTTAGAAATCGGTGAAACTGAAGGTGCTATGAGTTCTTTATCTATTGGAATTGCAGGAATTATAACTGTCTTTTTAGCACCACTATTCTATACCTTATTAACTAAATTTATTTAAAATTAAAAAGCTATCTATATAAACTTAAATTAGTCTATATAGATAGCTTTCTTAATTAATAAATTCCATTTTCCAATTATAATATCCCGTATTCTCATCCTTTTCATATCTTAAATAAGCTGAAAATAACGTTCCCTTTTTACTTCTAAGATTTCTAAAACCTACTTTTCCATTTTTCAAAAGTAATTCAACCATTTCCTTAGTAACTTTTTTCCCCATAGATTCGATAAACTTATCATTTTTCCAAATAGTATATTTGCAACCATTTTTCCAATTTACACAACCAAATCCCTTTTCACCTTCAATAATTGAATTTCCACACACAGGACATTTTCCTACTTCTTCAGCTCCATTTGGTATTTCAACCTTAAATTTATGTAACATTGAGCTGTCGTTTTTTATTTTTTCAACGGAGTTCTTAGTAAATTCAAATATTAAATTTAGGAAATCTTCTTTTTTAAATTTTCCTTTTTCTATATCAGCTAAGGTTTTTTCAAGTCTCCCTGTATATTCTAAATCTAGAAGCTCTTTTGCTGGAAATATCTCAACTATTGTTCTTCCAAGTTCTGTTGTAGTTAAACTCTTTCCCTTAGTCTTAATATATCCTATATCTTTTAACTTCTTTATAGTTTCAGCTCTAGTTGCTGGTGTTCCTATACTAAATCCACTTAAAATAGCTTGCATCATTTCTTCTGAGTTTGTTTCATCATCAGAATTTTCTTCTTTAAAACCTTTACCACAAGTTTCCATAACTCTTAAAAGCGTTTTTTCTGTATGATATTTAGGTGGCTTTTTAGTAACTTTATTAACTTTACTATCTACTATATCTAAATTTTCACCTTTTTCTACTAAAGGTAAAATTGTATCCTTAGTTTCAATTTTTTCTACTATTCTCCACCCTTTAATAATTTCAACTTTCCCCTTAGAAATAAATTCACCTATACAAGCTTCTTCATTTACTTTAAATGTAATTTTAGTTTCTTCAAATTCAGCTACAGGCATAAACTGCATTATAAATCTATTTTTAATAGCATTATAAACATACTGTTCTTCAGTACTTAATCCCTTTGGAATAACATATGTTGGTGTTATTGCACTATGGCTTTCAACCTTTGATGTATCAAAAACCCTTTTTGATTTAACAAACTTAATTTCTTCCTCGTATGGTAATCCTTTTTTATGTGTTTCTAGTACTTTTTTGGCTTTGTCTACTAAACTTTCCTCAAGAACACTACTTGCTGTTCTTGGATATGTTATAAGCTTCTTTTCATAAAGTCCTTGTGCAACCTTTAAAACTTTATCTGACGTCCATCCTTTATATTTACTTGTAATATATCCTTGTAGATTTGACAAGTTAAATAGCGGCTGCGGATATTCTCGTTTCTTTTCAATTTCTTTATCTACAACTACTGCTTGTTTTTCCTTTAATATTTTACTTATACTATCTAGGTACTCTTTCTTTTCAAATTTTTCTGTTCCCTTTTCATAATAAAGGCTTTCAAATTCTATATTATCCTTAGATTTTAAATTTATTAATAACTTATAATATGACGATTCCTTAAAATTTTCTATTTCCTTATCTCTATCATAAATTATTTTTAATGTTGGTAATAATACACGTCCTATATTTATAGTTTTTCTTTCACTAGCACCATATCGTAGCGTTGCCACCGATGTTAAGTTAATACCTATAGTCCAGTCTGCTAACTGTCTCCCTATTCCCGCATCTTGAAGAGGCTTCATTTCACTATTAAGCTTTAAATTAGCCATTCCTTTTTTAACTTCATCTTCTGTCCATTCATTAAGAAGAAGTCTATATATAGGCTTTTTTATATCATAATGTATAAATAATTCATCTGATATAACTTGCCCTTCTCTATCAAAGTCAGTTGCAGATATTATTCCGTCCACATCTTCTCTATCTATTAATCCCTTAATTATATTAATTTGCTTTTCTGCACCTTTATCTACAACTTCCCTGTTGCTACTATCACATTTTATCTTATACTTAAAATTATTTGGTATAAAGGGGAACTTCTCCATTCTCCATCCCTTCATATTTTCATCATAATCTTTTGCATCATATAATTGAAGCAAATGTCCAAATGCCCAAGTAACTAAATAGTCTTCCCCCTCAAAGAAACCATCTCTTCTTGTCTTTATCTTAAATGCATCTGCTATATTTTTAGCGACAGATGGTTTTTCCGCTATAATTACTTTCTTCAAAATACTCTTCTCCTTAAATATAAAATATACATTTCTAAGTGTATATTTTATATCATTTAAATTTATAATTCAAATGATTATTAAAATAACAAAATAATTAAAAAGTTAAAAATGGCAAATAAAATTAATTTACCCCTTTTAACTTTTACCAAATTTGTTTAAATATATTCCTTAATTAAAATTACATTTCATTAAATATCCATATATATAAGCTTAAATATGATGCAAATGATACCCATAATATATATGGAATCATTAATATACCAGCTATTTTATCAACCTTAAAGAACTTTACTATAGTAATAACTATTAATATAAGTAGTAATATTATTAAAATAAAAGAAATTCCATATAGTCTTAAATTAAAGAATACTATAGACCAAAGAAAATTAATTAATAACTTAATAATATAATAAAAATATCCATCATAATCTTTTTTCCCAGCTTTATTATTCATATAAATTCTATAAGAAGCTATTCCCATCAAAGTATATAATATAGTCCAAACTATTGTAAAAACTATTGCTGGTGGAGTTACTATACTTTTCTTTAATGTATCATATGTATTCATTGAATTTTTAGTAAATAAAGTAATTATAATAGCTCCAGCTAATGGAAGTAATATATTTTTCATCAATGCCATAATATCAAATTTATTATTATAGCAAAATATATTTCTTAATATACCTTTTTGTTTTTTATTTTTTTTCTTTACCTTCTTCTTTTCTTTCAATACTAAACACCCCTCATTATTATTACTACAAATATATGTTTCATAACATTAAATAATGTTCAGTAAATTATAAATGATAAAATATTATATAATATTATTTATCCAATTTAATATATCCTCAATAACTTCATCCTTATTATTTTCATTTAACATTTCATGTCTGCCATTTTTATAAAGCTTATATTTTAAATCTTTTATCCCTAAAGCTTTATAACACTCATATAAATTAATTATTCCTTTTCCAAAATCTCCTACAGGATCTTTATCTCCAGCAAAAATATAAACTGGTAAGTCCTTAGGAATCTTATTTAAATTTTCTTTCTCATTTATTTTCCATAATCCTCTTATTAAATCATAATAATATGAGGTTGTACAAATAAATCCACAATATTCACTATCAATATATTTATCAACCTCTTCATCAACAGAACATAACCAATCATAATTTGTTCTAGTTGGTTTAAATTTATTATTAAAGCTTCCAAATGATAATTTATCCATAAGCTCACTCTTTGCTTCTCTTCCTCTTATCTTCATTTCAACCTTTGAAATTACTATTCCTAGTCTTGTTATGTAATCTGGCCTTCCATTTGTTCCTGATAAAATAACACCATCTAACTCATCTCCATATAATTCAATATATCTTTGACTTACAAAAGAACCCATACTGTGTCCAAATAATATTAAAGGCAAGCCATTATTTTCTTTCTTTATTATATCAGTTAGTTCTTTAACATTTTCAACAAGTATATCAAATCCTTCATTATCAGCTATATATCCTCTTTCTTCTTCACTTTTAGCTGTTTCTCCATGCCCTCTATGGTCATGTGCATATACAATAAATCCCTGTTCCGAAAGCTTATTGGCAAAATAATCATATCTACATGCATATTCTGTCATTCCATGGGATATTTGTATTATCCCTTTAGCTTCACTATTCGCATCCCATTTATAACATTTTATTTCTTTTCCTTCTTTATCAACAAACGAAAATTTTTTCAAAACTTCCATCTCCTCATTAGTTTTTCTTATTATTATCTTCCTATATATAAACATCGTCAATATTAACTAATGTAATGTTAAATAATTATTCATTTTTTTAAAATTTATTTTTATTTTTTTTAATTTAATTTAAATATCCTATCAAGATACATTTGTTAAACCGTAAGTTTGTGTTATACTATTTTAGTATTGATGTAACATTTAAAACAATATTATAATTTTGTTTATAATATTACTTTTATATGATTATAGTTCAATATTATTGTTAATAATGTAAATAAATTATTGTAGGTGGTGAAGGAAATTAGTATTAAGTCAATCGTAAGTATATTAGCAACAAAATTCACATTATTTCTAACTAAAACCATTTTAAAAGGTGGGACTACTTTTCCTGGGAGAGTAGCTCTAAAGCTAGATAATAACATTTTATCTAAAGTCTCTAAAGGCTATAAGGTTATTTTGGTAACAGGAACTAATGGTAAAACTACTACTACAAGCATGATTTATAACATCCTAAAAGAAAAAGGTCTAAACGTAATAACAAATAACACAGGTGCTAATCTTTTCCCTGGAATTGTTACTACTTTTGTAGGACACTATAAGTTCTTTAACAATAAAGGTGAAGATAAATATGCAGTAATTGAAGTAGATGAGGCCAATTTAAAGTATATAACAAAATATCTTACTCCTGAAATAATAACTGTAACAAATCTTTTTAGAGATCAGTTAGATAGATATGGTGAGGTATATACTACTTTAACTAAAATTTTAGAAGGAATAACTCTTGTTCCTGAAACAAAGCTAGTTTTAAATGGTGATGAATCTCTTTTAGGTAAACTAGATGTAAAAAACCCTTGTATTTTTTATGGATTCAAAACTGCAATTAATGAGAATAAAACAATAGATGTTAATGCAGATTCTAAATTCTGCAAATTCTGTAAAACGCCTTACAGTTACAACTTTGTTACATATAACCATTTAGGTGATTACTACTGTACAGGCTGTGGCTATACTCATCCACAGATAAAATATGGTGTTGATAAGATTATAGAACTAACAGCTGAAAGTTCTACTGTTAAATTTGGTGATACTGAAATATTCTTAGGACAATCTGGAGTTTATAATATTTACAATGCTCTTTGTGCCTATGCTATTACTAAAGAACTTAATGTAGATGATGCTACTATAAAAAAATCTTTAGAAAGTCAAAGTTCTAGCTTTGGTAGACAAGAAATTATAAACATTGATGATAAAGAAGTAAAAATAATCCTAGTAAAAAATCCAGCTGGATATAATCAAGCACTCGATACATTGTGCCTAAATAAAGATGCTTTTTCATGTGCATTCTTACTTAACGATAATTATGCAGATGGTAGAGATGTTTCTTGGATTTGGGATGTTAACTTTGAAAATTTAGCCAACGTAAAATTAGATGAAGTTTATGTTTCTGGTATGAGAAGCTTTGATATGGCTGTAAGACTTAAAACAGCTGGGCTATCCCCTTCAAGCTTTGTTATAGAAGAGGAATATGAAGGCTTAACTGAAAAAATCAAAAATGGTAAAAATAAAAAATTATATATCCTTGCAACTTATACTGCAATGATAAATTATAGAAAGTACTTACACTCTAAAGGTTATATAAAAAATCTTTGGTAGAATAGGAGGATATTATGGAATTAAATATATGTCATCTTTATCCTGATCTTTTAAATGTTTATGGTGATGTTGGTAATATATTAATATTAAAGCATAGAGCTGAAGAACGTGGTATTAAAGTTAATGTATCTAATATTTCATTAAATGATGAATTTAATGCAGATGATTATGATATTGTATTCTTTGGTGGTGGCCAAGACTATGAACAAACAATAGTATCTGATGACTTAATGGATAATAAAAAAGATGAATTATCTAGGTATATTAATAACGGTAAAGTTCTAATTGCAATTTGTGGTGGATATCAATTACTTGGTAAGTATTACACTGCTCCTAACGGAGAAAAAATCAAAGGATTAGGTATACTAGACATTTATACTGAAGCTGGTGACACTAGATTTATAGGTAATACTGTTATCTATAATGAAGAATTTGATGAAACTTATGTAGGTTTTGAAAATCACTCAGGAAGAACTTATCTAAATGGACTTAAGCCTCTTGGTAAATGTGTTCATGGGTATGGTAATAACGGTTCTGATGGATATGAAGGATGTATTTATAAAAATACTTATTGTACTTATTTCCATGGTGCACTTTTAGCTAAAAACCCTGAGCTTGCAGATAGATTTATAAAAACTGCACTTGAAATAAAATATTCTGAAGTAGCTCTTGAAAAATTAGATGATACTTTAGAATTAAAAGCTAAAGAAGTAATGATTACTAGATTAAATAAATAATTAAATATTATAAATACGGAGAGATTATAATGAGAAAGAATTTTTTCAAAACAATTGTTTTATTTATTTGCTTAACATTAATAGTACCATTTATATCTACTGTTAATGTATTTGCAGCTACAAATGATGCTCCTCAAATAATTGGAGAATCGGCAATTACTATGGATTTAGATACTGGTGAAATTATTTACTCAAAAAATGCTGATGTAAAACGCTCACCAGCAAGTACTACTAAACTTTTAACTTCTTTAATCTTTGCTGAAAATAAGAGTAAAAGCGATTTAATTCCTTATACAGATACTTCAGCTTCTCTTACTGAAACTACTTTAAGTGGTTATTTATCTGGCGGAGCAAAGCCTGGAGATACTATGACTGCTGATGATGTTATGAAAGCTGTTATGATTTTTTCTGCAAACGACGCTTCAATTATGATGGCTGAATCAGTAGCTGGTTCTGTAGATGCTTTTGCAGCTATGATGAATGAAAAAGCTAAAGAACTTGGTGCTGTAAATTCAAACTTCATTAATCCTAATGGGTTAGAAGTTAACAATACTACTCACAATGTAACTACAGCTTATGATTTAGCTCTTATAGGTAAAGCAGCCTATCAAAATGATTGGATAAGAGAAACTATGGAATTACCTTCAACTTCTGTATCAATTAACGATGCTAAAATAATAATAGATACAAGAAATAAAAATCTTGGTAAAGATGGTAATGTTGGTGGTAAAACAGGAACTGAAACTATGGCTGGTCATTGTTTCGTAGGTTACTACACTAGAGATGGCAGAAACTTAATTACTGTTGTTTTAGGTTCTGAATATGGCGCAGAAGGTATTAACGTATTTAATGATACTAAATCAATAGCAGATTATAGTTATAACGCCGAAAAAGTTCCTTTTAAAACTGCAGGAACTGAAATTGGTACTACAGAATTAGAATATAAATTATTTAGATTCTTCGGTCCAACAAAAACAATAACTGCACCAGTTGTACTGGATTCAGACATAATGTATTATGATAATGACTATAATTCAGCAAATGCTAAAATTGAATTATCTAATACAGACTTAGATGCTTGGAAAGTTGCTTCAAACAATACTGTTGATTTAACCTTCTCTATAGCAGGATATAATGAAACAGTTCAAGGTAGTGTTCAATTATCTACTGGTCAATTATTAAAAGCTAATTTCCCTATATATGCAGCAGCTGTGCTTGCTATAATAATTGCAATAGTTTTAATAGTTGTAATTGTTAAATTGATTTCAAAATCAAATAGAAGAAATAGAAGAAGTAGATATTACAGATAATCAAAAATGGCAAATGAAGGATTAAACTATTATAACAGTTCCTTTAATTGCCATTTTTAATTTTTAATTAGTTAATTTTTTAATTTAATTATTTAGATAGTTACCCTTACTCTATAACCCCAATTTTAAATCTCTAAGTCTTACTTTACCTAATAACTCTTATTTCTTGATGGTTTACCTTATCTTCATTGATCTTCTTGTAACTTTATTATTCTTTATGTTATAATCGTAAAGATAATTTTGAAAAGGTGTGAAAAATATGAATGAAAAGGTAGACTTTAAAGGTAGCGTTATTTTAAACCCAGTACCTGTTGTCTTAATAACTTCAAAAAATAAGGAAGGTAAAGAAAATGTTTTTACTGTAGCATGGACAGGAACCGTTTGTACTAAGCCACCTATGCTATCAATCTCAGTAAGACCAGAACGTCTTTCCTATGAATATATAAAAGAAACTATGGAGTTTACAGTAAATCTTCCTACTTCTAACATGACTAAAGCCGTTGATTACTGTGGAGTTCGTCCTGGTAGAAAATTTGATAAAATTAAAGAAATGAACTTTACAATGAAACCTGGTACTAATATCAATGTACCATATATTGATGAATGTCCTGTTTCAATTGAATGTAAAGTTAAAAGCATAATACCATTAGGTACTCATGATTTATTTATCGCAGAAGTTGTTGGTTCTCATGTAAATAAAAATTTAATGGACGAAAAAGGTAAAATACATTTTGAAAATGCAGATTTAATAACATATTGTCATGGAGAGTATTTTAAAATGGATACCGAAGCTTTAGGTAAATTTGGTTACTCAGTTGCAAAAAAACCTTTAGCCATAAAAAATTCTCAATCAAAAGATGCTGAAACTAGTGTTAAAGTTAAAAATTCATCTCCATCAAAAGAAAAAAATAATAAAAAATCTAACTATAAAAAAAGTTCAAAAAAGAAGAATTCTTCTAAAGCAAACTTAAAGAGTAAATCTAAAAAAACATATATTTCAAAGAAAAAGAATAATTCTACTAAATAATGAAAGGATGATTTTATGTTTATAATTTCATATAAGCTTCCATATGCAAAATTAGACTCTACAATTGAAACTTTAGCAATAAACGATATATATAACGTATTCTATGAAAATCCTTTAGAAATAACTACAGACGATTACGGATATGGTTATTTAGAAAAAGAAGATGAAGATATAATATTAAAAGTTGCTTTTGAAGATAAAAAAGAATATTTAGATGATTTTATTAAAACTTTAACTTCACTTTTAAATATGGATTACATAAATATAGAAGAAAATAATTATGATTATACTACATATGATTTCCCAGCTATACATTTAGATGATACTTGGGTAATTGCAAATCCAGAAGAAGATTTTGAAGATAAAAAGAAAATTAACTTTATATCTCAAGGAGCATTTGGTACAGGACTTCATGAAACTACACAAGACATATTAAAATTAATATTAAATGATTTAGATTTAAAGAATAAATCTGTATTAGATATAGGAACTGGTTCTGGAATATTATCAATTGCTGCTTCTATCGCAGGTGCTTCTATAGTAGATGCTGTTGATATTAGAGATATAACAGATGAGGTATTATTAAATTCTTCTTTAAACAATCTAGAAAATATTACTCCTATTGTTGGAAATATCCTAGATGATTCCTCTCTAATTACTAATAATTATGACTGGATATTCATAAATATCGGTGGTGAAGAAACTAAAATGTTTATGAATTTTATTAAAACTCATTTAAACACTAATGGTACTATTTTAGTTTCAGGACTTGTTGAATGGAGTTTTGATGAAATAAAGGAAAATGTAGAATCATACGGATTTAAATTACAAAGTAAACATCAAACAAATGAATGGGTTACGGCTATTTTTAAATAACAAAAAGGCAAAGGTTAAATCTAACCTTTGCCTTTAATTTTATCTATAAAAAAACTTATAGATGTTATAATTTAAAGTCACTTTATCTACATATTTTTTAGTTTCCTTAAATGGAATATAAGTTAAACTTTTACCATCTATAGAATATTCAGGATTTTTAAGCCATTTTGTAACATTTCCACTTCCACCATTATATGCAGCTAATGCTAAGCTTAAATCATCAAATTCACTAATTAAATTATTTAAGTACCAACAACCAAACTCAACATTCACTTCTGGATTTAAAAGCTTCTCTGAAGAAAAATCTTCAATACCTAATGTCTCTGAAATCCATTCTCCTGTACTATCCATAATCTGCATTAGTCCTTTTGCACCTTTATTTGAAATTGCATTTTTATTAAAATTGCTTTCAGCCTTAATTACAGACAGAACTAACAGGGGATCAACTTCATATTTCTCACTATACTCATTAACTATATCACTATACTTATACGGGAAAATATATTGCTTTACACCATATACTGAAGCTAAAGCAAGTGAGACAATAATAATAAGACTAATTATTATTTTTTTAAAATTCATTTACTCTCCCTACTTTAAATAGATTTCAAAAATTCAATAAGTAAGTCTACTTGTGCTTTAGTCTTAGGTAACGTATCATTATTTTCAATTATTATATTAGCAAAATCTCTTTTTCTTTCTAAAGGCATTTGAGAATTTATTCTATTAATTGCTTCATCCCTTGCTAATGCATCTCTAGCTCTTACCCTTTGAATTTGAGTGTTACTATCCACCCACACTAAAATAACATAATCCATATCTTTATGCAACTCATTTTCTATTAAAGTAGGTGCATCAAGAATTATTATATCAGCGTTTTTTTTCTCATAGTAATCTATTTTTTCGTAAATTTCTCTTTTTATATAAGGTAATATTATACCTTCATATTTCTTTCTTTCCTTTGGAAATCTAAAAATATGATTTCCAAATTCTTTTCTACGAAATTCTCCTCGCCAATCAAAAAATCCTGAGCCAAAATTTATCTTAACCATTTCTAATATTTCAGGATACTTAACTAATACCTCCTTAGCTATAGTATCTGCATCTATTACATTAAATCCAGCTTCTTTTAGCATAAAAGATACTGTACTTTTACCAGAACCTATTCCTCCTGTTAATCCAATTTTAATCATACTTACCCCCTATTTAGCATCATACCAAGTATTTCCTATATTAGTATCAACCTCTAAAGCAACAGACATCTTAAGTACATTTTCCATTTCTTCTTTTACTAAAGCTTTAACTACTTCAAGTTCTTTTTCCTTAACATTTAAAATAAGTTCATCGTGCACTTGCAATATTATTTCACTTTCTAGCTTTTCTTTGTTTAATCTATCATAAACTTTAACCATAGCAAGCTTAATAATATCTGCGGCACTTCCTTGAATTGGCGCATTCATCGCTAATCTTTCACCAAGAGCCTTTACTATTTTATTAGAAGATTTTATTTCTGGTATAAATCTTCTTCTATTTAAAATAGTTAATACATAGCCCTTTTCCTTTGCTTCCTCTTTTGCACTTTCTAAATACCCTTTAATCTTTGGATATCTATCAAAATAAATTTCCATGTACTCTGATGCTTCCTTCTTAGTTATCTTTAAATCTTGTGAAAGACTAAAATCACTTATTCCGTAAACTATACCAAAATTTACAGCCTTAGCTCTACTTCTCATAATAGATGTAACCTCTTCTACAGGTACCTTAAATACTTCTGAGGCAGTCTTTGTATGAATATCACTATGATGATTGAATGCATCTATCATATTTTTATCATCTGCCATATGTGCAAGTACTCTAAGCTCAATTTGTGAATAGTCACAAGATAATAGAACATCTGTATCCTCTTTAGGTATAAATACCTTTCTAATTTCTCTACCCATTTCATACTTCACAGGTATATTTTGAAGATTTGGCTCTGTACTTGAAAGTCTTCCTGTTGTTGTAACAGTTTGATTAAAACTAGAATGTATAGCACCGTCTTCATCTATAACATTCTTAAGGCCTTCTACATAAGTAGAATTAAGCTTAGTTATTTGTCTATAATAAATTATTTTTTCTATTACAGGATGTTTATCCATTAATTTCTCTAATACTTCTGCATTAGTTGAATAACCTGTCTTAGTCTTCTTAATTACAGGTAAATCTAACTTTTCAAAAAGAATTTTTCCTAGTTGCTTTGGTGAACTTATATTAAACTCTTCTTCACAAAGTTCATAAATTTCTTTTTCTGTTCTAGCTATTTCCTCTTTAAATTTAACTGCAAGTTCATTTAATTTTTCTTCATTAACCTTAAACCCAACAGCCTCCATACTAGATAAAATACTTATTAATGGATGTTCACAATTATAATATAATTCATCCATTCCTTCCTTGCTAATCCTATCTTTTAAATAAGAATATAATTCATCCATATTTGCTACAGCATTACAAATTAAAGTATCTCCTTCACCTTTAACTTCTTTAGTTAAGTATTCATTAATTAATATTTCTAAAGGATAGTTACTTCTTGCTGAATCTATAAGATATGCTGCAACAGCAGTATCAAATATAAAATTCTTTATTTGTATATTAAACTTATTTAAAATAGTTATAATATTTTTCCCATCATGTATAACCTTAGATATAGATTCATCTTCCATAAAGCTTTTAAGTATTTTTATAGCTTCTTCTGAATTTTCCATAGATATAAGTTTAAAGTCTATTAAGATAACTTCATTTTCAATCTTTAAGTAAAGTTTATCTAATTCTATTTTGGAATAAAGATTAGCATTTGTAGTGCTATAGCCTATATATGTTATGTTACTCTTTTTACTTAATTCATTTTTAAATGCTTCTATAGTACTAATTTCCTTTATTTCTAACCTTTCTTCTTCATTAGATTCTTCATCTTCACCTGGTAGTTTAGCTAGTAGTGATTTCATTTGCAACTTAAAGAACATCTTTTTAATTTCTTCCCTATTATAAGAATCCTGACTTTTTATATCTTCTAAGTCAAAATCTATAGGAACTTCTGTCATTATAGTAGCTAACTTTTTACTAAAAATTGCTTGCTCACTATAAGTTTCTAAATTTTCCTTAAGTTTTTTACCACTTATTTCATCTATATTAGAAAGTACACCTTCCATAGAACCATAAGTTTGAATAAGCTTAAAGGCTGTCTTCTCTCCTACCCCTGGAACTCCCGGAATATTATCTGACTTATCTCCCATAAGACCTTTAACATCTATATATTGTGTTGGAGTAACTCCAAATTCAGCTTCAAAAGCTTCTTTATTATACACAGCAGTTTCAGTAACACCCTTTTTAGTTATAACAACTTTAATGTTATCACTTGCAAGTTGAAGAGCATCTCTATCTCCTGTTACTATGAAAACTTCAATTCCATGACTCTCAGCAAACTTTGCTAAAGTTCCTATTATGTCATCTGCTTCAAAGCCGTCTATTTCATAAATATTAACTGCTAATAAGTTAAGTAATTCTTTAATTATAGGGAATTGTTCGCCAAGCTCTGGAGGCATCTTTTTTCTACCAGCTTTATAATCTTCATATTCTTTATGTCTAAAAGTCGGCGCTTTTCTATCAAAGGCTGCAACTATATAATCTGGTTTTATTTCTTCCTTCATTTTAAAAAGCATATTTGTAAAACCATAAACTGCATTAGTATGTATTCCTTCACTATTTGTAAGTGGTGGTATTGCATAAAATGCTCTATTCATTAGACTATTTGAGTCTAAAATAAGTAATCTCTCCATTTATTCCTCCAGTATTTTGACATTTTAAATCATTAGTTTTACAGTATATAACTTATAAACAAGAAATTTAAAATTATATAAAAACATTAATTTAAATAGTCCTATATTTTTATAGTATTATTTAGTAATTATATCATATTTATCTTAAAATATACTAAGTTCTAATTCTTCTGATAAATCTTTTAATATGTGGATTCCACCAATACTATTTCCTTTAGAATCTAAAGCTGGACCATAAATTCCTATGCCATATCTTTTAGGTACAGTAGCTATTATTCCACCACCAACTCCAGATTTTGCTGGTACGCCCACATGAACTGCAAATTCTCCTGATGCATCATACATTCCACAAGTAACCATTATAGTTTTTACTATTCTACATACTTCTCTTGAAATTAAAATTTCATCACTCCATGGTGCAATACCATCATTTGCAATAACAGCTGCAAATCTCGCCATATCTTTTGCTGTAGCTTCAATAGAACATTGTTTAAAATAAAGATCTAATACTTCTTCAACATTTCCTTCTAATATATTAGAGCTTTTCATAAAGTAAGCCAAAGATCTATTTCTATCTCCTGTAGCCTTTTCACTTTCATATATTTCTTTATTTATATCTATGCTAGGATTATTTGTTGCTCTTCTTAAAAAATTTAATATCCTTTGTAATTTATGATCTTCATTTTCTCCAAAAATAAGAGATGTAGTTACTATTGCTCCAGCATTTATCATTGGATTATATGGTCTATCTTGATTTCTAATCTCAAGATTAACTATACTATTAAAACCCATTCCTGTTGGTTCAACATTTACCTTTTTAAATACATTTTCTCTACCGTTATCATTAAGAGCTATAATTAAACTAACAACCTTTGAGATACTTTGAATAGTAAATTTAACATCACTATCTCCAGCCCAATACTCTTCATTATTTTTAATGTCTACAACACAAAGTCCTAGTGCTTCCTTATCTGCCTTTAATAGCGCAGGTATATATGATGCAAGCTTCCCTTCTTCTGTATATTTTTTATTTTTTTCTACTAAGTTAATTAATAAATTTTTCATTAGTTTCTTCCTTTTCATTTATTCTTGTAATACTAATTATAGTTATTTTTTTTATGGCTTACAAGATGTTGCAAGCCATAAAAATTCCAAATATAAAAGTCAAATAATATTATATCACTATAAAACTTAATAATATTATTTTTATTTCTATAATTTAACTTATTAAATATGTTATAATATTAGCGATTACTAATATTTAGGAGGGCTATATAAAATGAATAATAATTTATTAAGAAAATACGCATCCCTTGCAGTAAGTACTGGGGTAAACATTCAAAAAGATAATATATTAGTTATTAATTCACCAATAGAAACAGCTGAGTTTGCTAGGCTTATTGCTGAAGAAGCTTACATAAGAGGTGCTAAAGACGTTGTTGTACATTATGCTGATCAAAAGCTTAGTAAAATAAGACTTTCTAACAGTTCAATTGAAACTCTATCTGATGTTCCTGAATGGGTTGGAGAAAGCTATAATTATTATGCAAGACAAGGAGCTTGTTTTATTGGAATTTCTGCAAGTGATCCAGATGGTCTTAAAGGAGTTCCAATGGAAAATATAGCAGCTTCTCAAAAAGCAAGAAATGAAGCTGTTAAAGAATATCGTGAAAGTACAATGTCTAATAAGTGTCGTTGGTGTGTATTATCTGTTCCAACTCTTTCTTGGGCTAAAAAGGTATTCCCAAATGCTACTAATGATGAAGCTATGGAAAAATTATGGGATGTTATTTTTAAAACAGTAAGAGTAGATAATGAAGACCCTACTTTAGCGTGGGAAAAACATAATTCTTCTTTAGCTGAAAAAATTAAATTTATGAATGATAATAATTTTAAAAGTGTACATTTAACTAGTTCTAATGGAACAGACTTAAATATAGAACTTCCTGAAGGTCATCTTTGGGCTGGTGGAAGTGAAGATGATGTTAATAATATTCCTTTCAATGCAAATATGCCAACTGAAGAAGTATTCACACTTCCTAAAAAAACTGGTGTTAATGGTATAGTTTATTCAACTAAACCTCTTAGCTATGGTGGAAATTTAATAGATAATTTTTCTATCACTTTTAAAGATGGTAAGGCTATAAATTTTACTGCTGAAACTGGATATGATGTATTAAAGCAAATGCTTGATAGCGATGAAGGATCTAAATATTTAGGCGAAGTAGCTTTTGTTCCTTATGATTCTCCAATTTCAAATTCTGGACTTATTTTCTTCAATACTCTATTTGATGAAAATGCTGCTTGTCATTTAGCCTTTGGTAGAGCTTATTCTTCTTGTGTTAAGGATGCTGAAAAATACTCAGAAAAAGAATTAGAAGAAATCGGAGTTAATGATTCTATAATTCATGTTGATTTTATGATAGGAAATAATGACCTTAATATTACTGGAATTAATAAAAATAATGAAACTATTCAAATTTTCTCTAATGGAAATTGGGCATTTTAAGTAAAGTTCTAAATTTTAAATTCAAATAATTAAATCTTTAATTTAGTTATTTGAACTTACCTACTTGATTATTTAGCAACTTACTCTGCTGATAAGCTGAATTTTCTTTTAAAAATATTGATAAAAAAGAGTGTTTACAAATAAACACTCTTTTTTTACTATTCATCTTAACACTTTCCTATTATCAACATGTATATAACTTTTATTATGGTTCTATCTTTTGAGCTGAATCTGGTCTTGGATTATCTTTACCTAACTTTCTTGACTCCTTTGAATATCCAACCTCATTAGCTGTTTCCTCTCTCATTTTTCTCATTTCACTTCTTGTCTTTTGACCTGACTTTTTATTATCTTTAGAATTCTTATTATTTTTATGAGACATAATTTTTCCTCCTTTGCTTTTATAATTATTTTATGTTGACTAAAATAATTTATGCCTCTAAATCCAAACCAATATTTGGACCTTAGAGGCATCCTTTTACATTGTTTCTAATGTCTTTCTTATTTCTTTAATAAAGTCATATGTGTTTACAGTTTTAACTTCTTTTAAGTCTGTAAGAAGTGCTAAATCTTTAGTCATAACTCCCTCTTCAATAGTTTTAATAGCAGCATTTTCTAGCTTGTCTGCAAAACTAACTAACTCTAAATTAGAGTCTAATTCTCCTCTTTTTCTTAAAGCTCCACTCCATGCAAAAATAGTTGCTATGGAATTAGTTGATGTTTCCTCTCCTTTTAAATGTTTATAGTAATGTCTTTGAACTGTTCCATGAGCAGCTTCATATTCATAATATCCTTCTGGGGATACTAAAACTGAAGTCATCATTGCTAAAGAACCAAAAGCAGTTGCAACCATATCACTCATTACATCACCATCATAATTTTTACAAGCCCAGATAAATCCACCTTTAGATTTTATTACTCTAGCTACTGCATCATCTATTAGCGTATAAAAATACTCAATATTTGCTTCTTTAAAACGTTCTTTATACTCATTTTCAAATATTTCATAAAAAATATTCTTAAAAGTATGATCGTATTTTTTAGAAATAGTATCTTTACTAGCAAACCATAAATCTTGTTTTGTATCTAAAGCAAAGTTAAAGCAACTTCTTGCAAAGCTTTCTATTGATTTATTAGTGTTATGCATTCCCATAACCACTCCACTATCATTAAATTTATGAATTAATTTTCTTTTCTCCTCTCCATTTTCATCTGTAAAAACTAATTCTGCTTTTCCTTTTCCTTCAATTTTCATTTCAACATTCTTGTAAATATCACCATAAGCATGCCTTGCAATAGTAATTGGTTCTTTCCATGTTCTAACAAATGGTTTAATTGAACTTACTGTTATTGGTGCTCTAAAAACTGTTCCATCTAAGATTGATCTAATAGTTCCATTAGGACTTTTCCACATTTCTTTTAAATTATACTCTTTAATTCTATCTGCATTTGGAGTTATTGTTGCACACTTAACTCCTACCCCATATCTTTTTATAGCTTCAGCAGCCTGTACTGTTACTTCATCATTAGTTTCATTTCTATACTCTATCCCCAAATCATAATATTCTGTTTTTAATTCAATAAAAGGTTTTAATAATTCATCTTTTATCATTCCCCAAATAACCCTAGTCATTTCATCTCCATCCATTTCAACTAACGGAGTTGTCATTTTTATTTTTTTCATAAATATAGCCCCTTTTTATTTATTTTATTTTTTAATATCAATATCCTAATTATACCATATTTTCAAGGTAAATCAACTAACATTTGATAGTATATATCCTTTTACTTGCATTTATATTATATATATATATTTTTTTATAGGCATTATATATTATTTATGAATTATTTTTATTTTTTCTTGCAATTTTTTTAATTTATTTTTTACAAACTTTAAATTAAACATATAAAAAACACTATATATAGCTAAACTAAATAAACATTTTGTTATAGCCTTATATAGTGTTATAAACTAATTAAATTTTAAAAATTATTCTCTACTAATCTACATCTTCATAGTCAACATCTATAACTTTACCTGTGTAATCTTCATTTGAAGAACTTGGTTCATAAATATCATTATTTTGCTTATATGAAGAAGTATATGTTTCATTGTTTTCTTTTTTATTTTTCAATCCTAAGCTTTTTCTAACTTTATATACTATGTACGCTACCAATGCAGCAACTAAAACATATGGCAATATAAAGCCTACAAATCTAATAATAGCTATGAAAACCACAATTCCAAATATTGTCCATATAATCGATTTGAAACTACTCATTATAACCAACCTCATTTTTTAATAATATTTTATCCATAGCCCCATTATACTATGAAGATATATTTTTTGCAATATAAGTTATTTATTATTTTTTTATAAGGTTATAAATAACTTATATTTCTAAAAAAACTGCATATTAAAAGTCATGTAACTTATTAATATGCATAAATTTAATTTTAATACTATGCACTAATATTAGAAGCTTCTTCTAAATTAGACATATCATTTTTTCTTTTCGCAATTACAGGTAATATAAATCCTAAACCTATTAATATAAATGGAGTTGCCACATTTAATGAAACTTGGAACCACCATTCACCAGTAAATGCTTCAACACTATTTGGGAACATCCCCATTATACAAGCAAATGCAGTAAATGCAAAACACCAAATTCCTATTGTCATTGCAATCTTATCATTTTTAACAAATTTATAATCTGATTTATATTTATCTGCTGCCTTTTTAAGACCTATAAAGGCTAAGAATACCCAAAGATATCTCATTGGCATAACTACAGAATTTAATTGTAATAACCAATCAAATAATGAATTCATATCTCCAATACCAAGTGCAGGTACTATTATAAGTATTCCAACTAATATAGCTGTCATCATATAACCATTAATCGGTGCACCATACTTATTAGTTTTAGTTAAAGCTTTTGGTATAAACTTTCTATCTCCATCTGCTAAAAGCACCTTAAGTGGAGCATCAATTGAGAATACTAATGCAGATATTTGTGCTAGAAGATTAGCTAATGCGTAAATAATTATGAATAACTTACCAACGCCATAGTATTCACCTAGCATTTGGAATGCATAATACTGTCCATTCATTTTTAAATCAGCTGGAATATTATTTGCATCAAACATCATTGCCATTGCTACTGAACCAAGTAATGCAGAAACTGCAACCATCATTGCTAATGCAATCATCCCTTTTGGGAAGCTTTTACTTGGATTTTTCATATTATTTACATATGGTGATATCTTTTCAGCTCCTCCAACTGCAAATACTAACATTGAAAGTGTTGTAAAATATGAGAAATTAAATTCTGGCATCATATTTTTAAATTCAAAGCTAGTTGTTGCTGGTTGTATTCCTCTTATTGCAGGTGCAGCTAACATTAAAACTACATATAATAAAGACATAACAAATACAGAGGTACCTGCTATTGTTCCTATTAATTTAAGTGAAGTTATACCTCTTGATGCAACCCATAAGAAAAATAAAAATACTGCTAAAGTTAAAAGTTGAGCAATTAATGGATCCATACCTTTAATAAAATTACCATCTTGCTTTACAGTCCACCCTAAAGCTATTAAAGCAGCTTGTGGCTTTTGAGCTAAATATGGAATATGTACAACCCAGTATGTCCACCCTGCAAAATAAGCTAAAGTAGGTCCGAATGTACCCTTTATCCAAGAACTTACTCCCCCTTTACTTTCTCTAAATACAGAACCTAGTTCACCTACCATTAAGGCATATGGTACAAAGTATAAAGCTATCATAAGTACCCATGAAACTACTACTGTTAATCCTTGATTGGCAAAGTTATTTACAACATTACCAAAACCCCATACAGATACAAATGCCATCATAGCTAAGTTGTACCATCTTAGATTTCTCTCTTGTTCATTCATTTTATTTCCTCCTAAGTAAAATATACTCTTTAATAATACAAAGTAAGTGCCTTTTTGTCTATAATATATTACTCCAATTTACTAAAACTTTTTATTATTTTTTGAATAAAAACTATACTTTCTATAGGTCTTTTCCCAACAGAAGTCTCTGAGGCTAACAAAAATCCATTTACTCCATATTTTATAAAATTGCAAATACTTTCTACTTCTGTAATATTAGGAGTATCCTTTTTCATCATACTATCCAATAAATGTGTTGCTACTATTATTTCCTTTTTTAATTCTTCTTTTTTCAAACTATTCAATAATTTCATTTCTCCAATTACAGAGTTAATCAATCCACACTCTGGTATTAAATCTCCTCTTGCAATAACTATTCCATCACTTACATTTAATATATTTTTATAATTCTCTAAGCCAGTAGTTGTTTCTATTTTAGAAAATATTTTCACTTTATCATTATCATAATTACTGTTTTTTATAAACTTTCTTATTTCTAAAATTTCTTTATCATTTTCTACAAATGATTGTGCAATAATATTAATATCCTTATTCAATGCCCATTTTAAACATTCTTTATCTCTCTTAGATAATATTACTTCTCCATTATTTATACCCGAAATATTACATCCCTTTCCACCTCTAATAATTCCATCATTAATAGCCTTTGCCTTCAAAAAAACTTTATCTTTATCTACAATCTCAAACTTTATAGTGCCATCCTTCATAGATATATATTTTATATCATTATTTTTTATAATATCTGACTTTAATGTTAATGGTATAATCTTTTCATAAATATTCATACAAATGGATTCATAAATATCTTCACTACAAAATAGAATATTTTCGCCCTTATTAACCTTAAAAACTTTATTTATTTTTTCAGACACTCTTATCTTTTTGCCACATAAATCAGCCATAATAGAAATATCCGACTTTATATTCCTTGCTTCTTCTATTACAAACTTAAACTGTTCTTCATAAAAGTGAGAAAAATTCAATCTTAAAGTATCTGCCCCATTATAGATAGCTTGCCTTATTATTTCCTCATTAGCTGAATTTGGTCCTATGGTTGCAATTATTCTCATTAATACTCTATCCTAAAATATTGATTACAAAATATAATATTATTATTGTTTATCAATTATTACTATGTTTCAACACTTTATTATCTAAAAAATACATTATTTTCGAAAAAGTTATTTGTTCTAAAAATTTAATTAACAGAATATTTATATGTATAACCTATTTTAGGAGGATTAAAATGAAATACATAAAATTCATTATTTTAATTTTATTAATTTCTCTATTACCTAGTTGCACTTTTAATGACCCTAAATATTTAAATTTAAAAGAAAAGCCTAATATTTATTATTATTCAAATGAAGTATATAAAAACCTTAAAAAGGATAAAAAATTTACTTTAAAAGTCTTTGATGTTAATTATTATCAAGAATATATAGTTTCTCCTGAGGACTATGATATTTTATTATCTTTTTTAGAATCATTAAATATGGATAATTATAATAATGATATTGATATATCTGAAAAAACAATCACTTATAAACTAATTGTTGAATTTGAAGATTCTAAATATCTTTTCAATGCTTATGATAATAATACAGTTACTCTTTTCCCTTGGGATGGAAATTTTGCAGAAGATATAATTACTATGGATGGTGTTTCTGAGCATAATAATATTTATTCATTTTGTCTTTATGTAATTAATAAATCTCATAAAAATAGCCAGTAATATTAATCCTCTTGATTAATATTACTGGCTATTTATACACAATTAAAATTTATTTATATAATTTATTTTATTTCTTCTAATAATTCAAATACTCTTTTATTTTTAAGTGGATGAAGTGCATATGGTGCAATTTCATTTAATGGCTTTAATACAAAATCTCTTAAATGCATTAATGGATGAGGAGTTATTACAAATTCATCATTACTAACTATATCATCAAATAAAACTATATCTAAATCTATTATTCTTGGTCCCCACTTAACTTCTCTAACTCTTCCAAGCTCAAGTTCTATTCTAAGAAGCTCTCTCATAAGCTCTTGTGGTGTTAAATAAGTTTTAATCTCTAAAGCACCATTTAAAAATTCATCTTGATCCTCATTTCCCCACGGTTCTGTAGTTATAAATGAAGATACCTTAGATATTTTTATACCTTCAATTTCTTCTATCTTTTTCATAGCATTAATAAAGTTTTGTTCTTTATCTCCCATATTACTTCCTATAGTAATATATGCCTTATGTCTACTTCTAGTAGTCTCAACAGCAGCATAATCTAAATGTCTTCCTATAGGTGCCCATGGCTTCTTTAATAATACTTTTACTTCATTAACTATAGAATAATTATCTAATACAAATTTAGCGATTTTATCTACTACCGTTTCAATCAAATCTATACTTTCACTTTGAAATAAATCTATTACCTTATGACATAAGTCACCATAATGAACTGACTTTGTTAAATCATGAGTTTTAGCACATTCTTTAATATCTAAAGAAAGTTCTAATGATAATATAAATTTTTGACCTAAAACTTTTTCTTCTTGAAATAAACCATGATTTGCAAAAATTTCAATATCTTTTAAATATATTTTATCCATTACTTTTACCTACTTTACTCTTAATATTGCATCAGTCATTAAAGCTGCTCTTTTATTTTCTAATACATCATGTACTCTTACAAACTCTAAACCTTTCATTATTCCCATAACTGTAGTAGCTACAGTGCCTTCCACTCTTTCTAATGGCGGTAAATTTAAAGTTAGTCCTATCATTGATTTTCTTGAAGTTCCTAAGAGTACAGGATATCCCATTTCTTTTACCTTTTCACAATTGTTCATAACTTTTAAATTTTCCTCATAAGTTTTTGTAAAACCTATACCTGGGTCTAAAATTATATTTTCCCTTTTAACACCATTTCTTAATGCTATATCTATACTTTCTTGTAAATCATTAATTACATCATCTATTAAA
Source organism: Clostridium celatum (assembly GCF_021412605.1). Lineage (NCBI taxonomy): Bacteria > Bacillati > Bacillota > Clostridia > Eubacteriales > Clostridiaceae > Clostridium > Clostridium celatum. The sequence continues at coordinate 94,884 of NZ_JAJKGM010000004.1, read as the reverse complement.
TTTACATATGGTATATCTTTTCTATTGTGCATTAATATAATTGGTACATCATACTTAGCTGCAACCTTAGCTATATTTTCATCATATTTAGCCCCCCAAATATCATTTATAATATCAGCTCCAGCTTTAACTGCCTCTTCTGCTGTTTTACTTTTATATGTATCAATTGATATAGTTATATCCATTTCTTTCTTTATGGCTTTTATTATCGGGACAACCCTTCTTATTTCCTCATCTTCACTAACAAAGTCTGCTCCAGGTCTCGTAGATTCTCCCCCTATATCTATTATATCTGCTCCATCTTCCACTAACTTTTTAGCTTGAGCTACAGCAGCCTCTATCTCATTAAACTTCCCACCATCCGAAAAAGAATCTGGTGTAACATTTAATATTCCCATTATGTAAGTTCTTTCACCTAATTTGAACTCCTTATTCCCAATTCTCAAAATAAAACCTCCCTCTAACTATATAATTAATCTTAACTTTTCAACATCACAACTGTTAATATGTAATTCTAAAGTTTTTCTTTTCTTTGCTCCAATAACATTCGTTTTCTGCTTCACATCTAAAGCATTGTCTAGATAATTTATCTGCTTTATAAATTATCTCTTCAAGTTTGTTATCACTTTCTTTTCTATGATTGGCTATTCCATTTAAAATTACATCAATTTCATCTTTTGTAAAATCTGTTCCCTTTAATATTTCAACACTCATTTCTACACTTGCAATATCATGATTAGTTCCATCTTCATATTGCTTTACTCTTCCTATATCATGTAAAAGCCCTATTGCATAAATTACGTCTTTAGAGTAATTTAATCCTTCCTCTAAAGTCATAATATAAGCAATTCTTGAAACATTCATAAAATGCTCCATATCATGTTTACAAAACTCTCTCTTTTCTTCATATTCTTCAAGTTTTACTATTGCTTCTTTATAAGTATTATTATTAATAATACTATTTACTCTATTATTACTCATTTTATAATTCCTCTCATCTTTAAAGGCCTACCATATAAAATTATTTAATAAAATTCATAACTTCTCTTCTAAGTTCTAAATTTTCTTTAAAGACACCTCTATACGTAGTTGTTACAGTCTTGGCTCCAAGCTTTTTAATTCCCCTCATAGTCATACAAGTATGTTCTGCTTCAATAACTACCATTGCACCTTCTGCATCTAAATATTTCATTAATGCATCTGCTATTTCTGTAGTTAATCTTTCTTGTAATTGAGGCTTTTTTGCATATAAATCAACAGTTCTTGCAAGCTTAGAAAGCCCAACTACCTTCCCTTTTGGAATATACGCTACATGAGCTTTTCCAAAGAAAGGTACTAAGTGATGTTCACACATAGAAAAAAAGTTAATATCCTTTTCTATAACTAAATCATTATCTTCAACGCTAAATGTTTTAGATAAAATTTCACTAGCATCTTTACCCAACCCTTCAAATATCTCCATATACATTCTAGCAATTCTATCTGGAGTCTCTATTAAACCTTCTCTAGTTACATCTTCCCCAACACCTTCTAAAATTAACTTAACACCTTCCATTATTTTTTCTTTATCCATTACTTGTCCCCTCCATTTATTACATCTTCATACTTTTCTCTTATTTCTCTTGAATATGAAATATCAAACTTAATATCATCTAGCTTTGATACTCCTATTATTCCTACCAATGAATTTGTTAAAAATATTTCATCACTATTTAAAAGTTCTTCTTTTGTTATTTCTTTTTCAACAACTTCAAAATTACTTATTACCCATCCCCTAATAATTCCTGGTAATAATCCACAAGAGATTTTTGGCGTAAATATTTTATTATCTTTTATAATAAATACATTAGTTGTACACCCTTCAGCTACAAAACCTTTTTCATTTAAAAATATTGTTTCATTAAAACCTTCTTTTTGACATATTTCATATTCTATAATATTTTCAAGATAATTTAAAGTTTTAAAATTGACAATTCTTGATGTAGAATTTCTTAAAACCTCTGAAAATCTAATATTAAAGCCATTTTCATAATCTTCATTTTTATATTTAATTTCTCTTAAAGTATATATTATATTTTTTTCTGTAACAGTTATTTTTAATGCCTTATTTTTTATATCATTATTTTTTATAAAATTATAAACTTCTTCATAACTTATTTCTTCACCTAAATTTAAAGCAAGTATACTTTTATTCAACCTATCTATATGTTCTTTCAAAAATATAGCATTAGCATTTACTAAAATAGTTTCAAAAACTCCTCTTCCGAAAAACAATCCGCTATCTATTATAGCTAAATCCTCTTTATATATAACTTTTCTCATTATAATACCCTCATTAAAGCCTTAGCCTTATCTAGTGTTTCGTTATACTCATCATCTTCAATAGAATCATATGTTATTCCACCACCAACACCAAAATAAGCTTTATTATCTTTTTTAACTATAGTTCTTATTGCTATATTAAAATCCGAATTTCCTCTAAAATCAAAATATCCTATAGCTCCTGTATAAATATTTCTCTTAAGCCCTTCTAGCTCTTCTATTATTTCCATTGTTCTTATCTTCGGCGTTCCTGTAATTGAACCTCCCGGAAAACATTCCTTAATAAACTTAACGGCTGAAACTGTATCTTTTAGTTCACCTTCTATAGTTGAAACTAAATGAAATACAGTTGCATATTCTTCTAGCTTAAATAATTCAGTAACTTTTACAGTATGTGGTTTACATACCTTACTAAAATCATTTCTTTCTAAATCTACCACCATTAAAAGCTCTGCCTTATCTTTTTCACTATTTATAAGCTCTAATCTATTTTTTTCATCCTCATCCTTATTAGTTCCTCTTGGTCTTGTCCCCTTAATCGGTCTTGTATGTGCTTTATTATCCCTAATTTGAATAAATCTTTCTGGAGATGAGCTTATTATTTGAAAATCATTAAAATTTAAATAGGCTGAAAATGGTGCTTTATTTATACTTCTTAATTTTTCATATATATAAAATGAATCTTCATAATTATTGCAATAAAATCTTTGTGTCATATTTGCTATGTACATATCACCAGTAGAGATATAGTTCTTCATTTTTGTTATTGCATCTTTATACTCTTCTTTTTCAAAGTTAGAGTAAAATACAGTATCACTTTCTTCTTTAACCTTTATCTCTTCCTTTTCACTTCCGCTATGTATTTTTTTAATTAAATTATGTATTCTTTTATCATCCCCATCGATATCAGTTATATATTTTTTATTATTTTTCAAATCAAATGCTATAATGTTTTTATAAAATATAAATCTAAGATCTGGTATATTAAAATCTTCTTTTGAAGTATTAGGTATTTCTTCTATTATTCTTCCTGCATCATAAGAAATATATCCTATTGCTCCTGAAATTAATGGAATATCTTCATTTTGTAAATCTACTTTATACTCATTAATTAAATTTTCTAGAATTTTAAAAGGATCCCCTATTGTGTAACTACCATTAATATATGCCTTTTCTTTATAGCACTCAAAAATCAAAAATGGATTTACTCCAATAAAAGAATATTTAGAAAGATTTTCATCTTCTTTTGAACTATCAAGAAGTATAGTATTTTCTTCTCCTTTAAATAAATCATATATTTCAAATGCATTTAAATTGCTGTCTAACTCTACCTTTATAACCCCCACTTAACTTCCTCCTAATGTCTAATTTATTCAAAATTTAAAACTATTTATCTCATATCCTACTTACTATAAAAACTCTATTCATTAAGAATTCATCTTATTTTTAGTTATATCTATAAAGTTTTTTAATATTTTATGTCCTTCTTCTGTCATTTCAGCTTCTGGATGAAATTGAACTCCATGTATTTCATATTCTCTATGTTTTACTCCCATAATAATACCGTCATCTGTTTCACTAGTTATAACTAATTCTTTTGGTATAGATTCTTTATCTATTATTAACGAATGATATCTTGTTACTCTTAATGGATTTTTAACTTCTTTAAATAACTCTTTATTATCATGCTCTATATAAAATATTTTCCCATGAACTGGTTCCTTACCTTTGATTACTTCTGCACCAAAATAATGGCCTATACATTGATGACCAAGGCAAATTCCTAATATAGGTAACTTCCCCTTAAAATTATCTATTATCTCAAGACTAAGTCCAGCTTCCTTTGGACTTTTAGGCCCTGGTGATATAATTATTCCATCTATATTCATTTTTTTTATATCTTCAATTTCTATTTTATCATTTCTATAAACTATTACCTCTTCACCTAATTCTTCAAAGTATCTAACTAAGTTATAAACAAAAGAATCATAATTATCAATCATTAAAAGCATTTTTCCCTCCATTTTTTATGTTGCATTATTGTTGAATAAATTATATCATAGCTTTATATAGTTCAAAACTATTAGTTGAAAGGAGTTAAAATTAATTATGGTAATATGCGATTTACATACACATTCTACAGCATCTGATGGTAAATTTTCTCCAAGCGAAGTTGTAAAAAAAGCTTATGATAGAGGTGTTAAATACTTAGCTCTTACTGACCATGATACATTATCTGGAATACAAGAAGCAAAAGAAACTGCTGAAAAACTAGATATTCACTTTATCCCTGGTGTAGAACTTTCTACTACTTATAAAGGTGAAACTATTCATATACTAGGTTATTTTAGAGGTGATGATTATAAAAATGTAGAGTTAAATAATTTTCTTGAAGATTTAAAAACAAAGAGAATTGCTCGTGCTCATGAAATCGTTAGACGACTAAAGAAATTCAATGATATTGAAATAGATGTTAACGAAGTTTTAAAAAATGGTAAAGATACCATTGCAAGACCTCATATAGCCAAAGCTATAATGGATGCAGGGTATAATTATACTAAGGAATATATTTTTGATAACTTTATAGGTGATCATTGCCCAGCATATATACCTGCAAATAAATTAGCTACCGAAGAAGGAATTGCTTTACTTAGAAAATATAATGCACTTGTAATATTAGCTCATCCTGTATTACTAAAAAAATTACATGTACTTGACGTTCTTCATCTTGATTTTGATGGTATTGAAGGAATTTATGGTCTTAATACAAAAGAAGATACTGAAAGATTCTTAAAGATAGTTGATCAAAAAAATATATTAACTTCTTGTGGTTCTGATTCTCATGGATATGAAGAAGATGATAAAAAACATGGTTTCTTAGGATCTCAATCAATTGAAGAAAATAGACTTAATAAATTTATAGATGCACTAAATAATTAAAAATAAATGGCAAATGATAAATTAAAAATTATCATTTGCCATTTACTTAATTATTCTTCTATTAAGAATGCTTTATAGCCTCTCATTGTTTCATAAATATCAACCTTACTTGAAACTTCCCATGGAGCATGCATATTTTGTAGTGCAACACCACAATCTATAACTTCCATATTATACTGTGCTAAAATATAAGCTATAGTACCTCCACCTCCTTGGTCAACTTTACCAAGCTCTGCTGTTTGATATGAAACATTATTTTTATCCATTACCTTTCTAAGCCATGCAATAAATTCTGGATTTGCATCATTACAGCCACCTTTTCCTCTTGAACCAGTATATTTACTAAATACTAATCCTTTTCCAAAGTATGCTGTATTTTTCTTTTCACATGCAGCTGGATAATTTGGATCATATGCAGCTGTAACATCTGCTGATAACATTAAAGAATTTGCAAGAGCTCTTTTTAATTTTAATTCTGAATATTCACCTTTTCTATCCATAACTTCAGCTAATGAATTTTCAAAAAATCTTGAATGCATTCCGGTTGCCCCAATACTTCCAACTTCCTCTTTATCTACTAATAAAATAACTGATGTCTTACTTACAGTCTCAACATCTAATAAAGCCATTAATGAAGTATATGCACAAATTCTATCATCTTGCCCATATCCCATAACCATGCTCTTATCAAGACCTAAATCTCTTGCTTTTCCAGCTGGAACTATTTCAAATTCAGCTGAAATAAAATCTTCTTCTTCAAAATCATACTTTTCTTTTAAGATAGCTAAGATATTAGCTTTAACAGCTTCCTTTTCTTCTCCTTTTAATGGAATATTTCCAACTAAAACATTTAAATCTTCACCAGCAATAACTTCACTTGCTTTCTTTTGCATTTGATCTGCTGATAAATGAATTAAAAGATCTGATATACCTAATACTGGATCTGTATCATCTTCTCCTACAACTACATTAATTTTAGTACCATCTTTTTTAACTACTACTCCATGTAATGCTAAAGGTAGAGCAATCCATTGATATTTTTTAATTCCCCCATAATAATGAGTATCCATTAAAGCTAAATCACTATCTTCGTATAATGGATTTTGTTTTATATCTATTCTTGGTGCATCTACGTGAGATCCTATTATTCTCATACCACTTTCTATTGGTTCATTTCCTATTAGATATAAGACTAAAGACTTATCTTTATTATTACTATAAACCTTATCTCCAGCCTTTAATACCTCATTATTTTTAATTATATCTTCTAAATTCCTATATCCTTTAGCTTCTGCAAGTCTTATAGCTTCAAATACGCATTCTCTTTCTGTTTTTCCTACTGAAAGATAATTTTTATATCCCTCACAAAAATCAAAAAGTTCTTTTTTTCCCTCTTCTTCGTATTTTAGCCATGCATTTTTTTTATTTTCTTTAGTCATAAAGTACCCCTCCTAAAATTATTACTTATTCGCTTATTTCACTCATCCTTTGTTCTATAATATCCACTGGGGTAACATCTGACATTAATGAATGTCTATAATTACCTGCAGCGGCTTCTATTATCACTGCAATATTTCTACCTGGTCTTACAGGTACTCTTAATCTTTTAACCTTAACACCTAATATTTCTTGTGTTTCGTTATCTATGCCTAATCTATCATAATCTCCATCATCCTTCCAATGCTCAAAATGCATAACAAGATTTATATCCTTTGATGGAAGTATTGAACTTAAACCATAAAGAGAAGATATATCTATTATACCTATACCTCTAACTTCAAGCATTCCTATAGTTATCTTTGGAGATGTTCCAATTAGTGCCCCATCTATTTCTTTTATATCTACTGCATCATCTGTTACTAGTCTATGACCTCTTTTTATAAGCTCTAATGCAGTTTCACTTTTACCTATACCACTTTCTCCTGTAATTAATATACCTATACCATATACATCAACAAGTACTCCATGTAATCTTGTTTCAGGAGCAAGTTTGCCTGCTAAATACATAGTTAATTTACTTATAAACTTGGTTGTAACAACATCTGTTCTTAAAAGCCAAGTTTTAGTCTTTTTAGCAGCTTTCAAAAATTCACTATGTGGTTCTAAACCTCTTGTCATTATTACACATTTTGAATTAAAGCTAAAATATTTATTTACTCTTTTTCTCATAAGTTCAACTTGCATATCTTGCAGGAAGCTCCATTCAGCTTTGCCTATAACTTGAATTCTTTCAGGTGCAAAATAATTGTAAAAACCAGCTAACTGTAACCCTGGTCTGTTTATATCGTTAACAGATATTTTTATATCCTTTTCACCTTCAACTAATACTTCTAAATCAAAATCTGCAATTAATTTTTCTACAGTAACTGACAATATTAATCACCCTCTAATTTTTTCTATTCTTAAGTTCAACACCCGCTAATTGTACTTTAAAGTTTGCTTTTACATTATCTATGTATCTTCTTCTTAGAATTTGTTGTTCTTCTTTTTCTTGCTCATTTAAGCCTTCTTCTTTACTCTTTTTATATAATTCATTTATTCTTTTTATTACATCATCTATTGGTGCATTTGTATAATCCATAATTTTCATCCTTTCGTAAACAATAATTGAATTTATAATGAAACACTTTTTCTTAGTTTCAAATTGTACACTGTATAAATTTCCACTAACTAAAGTTAAAGTTTAGTTAAATTCTATATTAGTAAATTAAAATTTAGAATCTCACTATGAAACAACTTCAACTATCCAAATTACCAAATAGGTAAGTTTCACTAGCTAATTCATCGATTTATAGTATCAGTTAAAACTCGGAGTTTTAGTTAAGTTCGATTTGCTAAATTACACTTTAGAATCTCACTTATGATTATTTTACATTTATTTCTTATTAATATCAACTTTATTATTTATTATTTCACAAATTTATTTTTTTCGTCATGTTTTTTTATTTTTATAAGCTTACGGAATTTATTTTTTACTTTTAAAAATTATATTTATCTATCGACATACTATAACATTTTATACTGTCATCACTTGTATTTTTTGTTTACCGATTAATATTTTACCTTTATTCCAAATAAGGTATAATATTCTATATAATTCTAATTTTTCTACAAAGGAGGTCATTTTGTGAATAAAAGCAGTCTTAAAAGAAAGATAATTTTACAAAAAATTACTTTAAATCTATTACTTAAATTTTTATCACCCAGAAATTCCATAGTTATTTCATTATCTCAAATTTTAGACAAGCATATTAGTAATTATCAAAAACTAATATATAAACGTTATAAGAAAAGACATAAGAAAAAAGTACATCTTTCAAAATCAAAAGCTGCATAAGAAAAAACACCTCAATATTGAGGTGTTTATTTCTAATTAATATCCCAACATGCCGGTGCTTAAATATTCACACCTGCAGCTCGCAGGTGGGTTCTGCGCAACTTGCTTCTGCCATCTTCTGCATATTGGAAGCCCGACATCCACAAATATGTTGCAAATCCCGTAATTATAATGTAGGTTGAACATTATAAGCTTAACGCACATCTCAGGATTTCTATAATTTAATTATATCAAATTTATCTATAAATTCAATGGTAATTTTAATCTTTTTTCTGTTTTTTATATAAATAATCTTCTTATATTTTCAAGTCAATAAATTTTATATATTAATATTAATTTTAATCTTATGAAAGGAATTCTCTAACTACATCCTCTATAACAACATCACTATTTTCTTCTGAAAATAATGCCATAAACTGAACATAATCTTTTGTTTTTTCAGTCATTTGAATTGCCATTATTTCTCCTTCTAATTCAGTTTCATCTATTATTTCTTCTATAATATCTAAAACTTCATCATTAGCAAAATCATAAAGATAAGTAAAGTAATATTCATTAAGCCATTTACTTGAAAATTCCTCTTCATTACTTTCTTCATTTGCAAATGCTTTTGCTGCATCTAAAACATCTTTATCAAAATCAAAGTAAAAGTTAACTAAAGTAAAATCTTTACCTTTTTTTAATACTTCAACATCCCCTAAATCATTATTATTTAATATATTTACTATTTTGCTCTCTTGCACTCTTATTTATCTCCTTAATATTTTAATTTATTATACTCTTTCTTTACAGCAATAAACTCTTTATCATCTTCAACTAAATTTAATTCTTGCTTACCATCTACTTCATCAACTCTAAATACATATATATCTTCTGATTCTTCATCATGAGCAGGTGCTAATAATAGATATTCTTGTTTTTCTAAATAAATTCTAGCAATAGCTTCAAATTCTACCTTATTCCCTTCTTCATCTAAGAAAGTCATTATTTCAACTTCATCTTTTTCAATTAATTCTTCTCTTTCATTAGTCATATTTCTATTCTCCTTTGTTTTTAATGATATTATACTATAATAAAATTTGTTAATCTATAGGTGTGTATAAATATATAAATAACTAAAAATAGCTATAAAACATTAATCTAACCAATTTAATCTACCAAATAAAGTCTTTCTTTGCAACAGCTTGATATATATTTTTTTATTTTATTTTCAGCTGCATCTCTTCTTGCATGTACACAAACTAACCTATTACATTTGCTACAAAATATTTTATATCTATACTTTTTTAAAGCATTTTCTTTATTATTATAATATTTAAATTTTGTACTATCTGATATATTACTTTTTATACAACACTCCTTAAAAAATTTATTATGCCCATTGCTTTTATTAGTTGTTGTATCACAATAATAATGTAAATATTCATGTATTATTACTTCTTTAACTATACTTTCTTCATAAGCTCCACTCACCAAATCCTGGGCAAATACAAATTTAATAGGCTCTATTTTTCCATTATTGTTTTTAAAGAAAAATGCTCCCATTCTTTTTTTTGCTCGTTTCGATATTTCAACCTTTATATTACATGGATAATTCCACTTACTACCAATTTCATCGATAACTAATTTTATATCTTCTACTAACCAAATTTTATTCATTACACTCTCCTTGAATTATATTTATTAATTATATACAATATAATATAATTAACAAACATTAACAGAATAAATTTAAAAATTCTTAATATATTATTTTAGGTGATTTTATGATTGATAATATAAATTCTATTTTTAAAAACTATACTTCTTATATCAATGGTTGGGAAAACTACAAGCGTGCTTCTGTTACTATACCTTTAGTACAAAAAGACAATAATATTTTTATACTCTTTGAGGTTAGATCTAAAACTTTAAGATATCAACCAAATGAAATTTGTTTTCCCGGCGGAAAAATTGAAAACGATGAAACCCCTATAGTTACAGCCATTAGAGAAACTTCTGAAGAATTAGGTATAAATGAAAGTAATATAAATGTTATATCTTCACTTGATATTTTCATTTCACCTTTTAATATTTTAATCCATCCATTTTTAATTGAATTAAATAACATTGCCAGTATTAATACCAATGCTGAAGAGGTAGAAAAAATATTTTTAGTTCCTTTAGATTATCTTTTAAAAACAGAACCCTTAGCCTTTACTAATAGCATAAATATGATACCACATAATGATTTTCCTTATGACTTAATTCCTAATAAGAAACAATATAAATTTAATACAGGCTCTTATGAAGTTCTTTTTTATAATTATGACGGATATGTTATTTGGGGATTAACAGCAAGAATTTTATATAATTTTATATCAGTTTTAAAAGCAAAAAACTATCAGATTCCCTGATAGTTTTTTTATTTATATATATGCAATATCTTTTTCTTGTGTCAAAGATGTACACGTTGTGTAACTTAAATTTCTCAAATTTTAATTTTGAATTCCACTTATTGTTGTGGATTTACTTCATTACTATTGTCAGTTGTGTTATCTGTGTTTTCATTTGTTGCATTTGCATCATTAGTATTATTTTTTATACCTTCGTTTAAAGTTAAATTTTCAAAAGAATTAGTTATAATATAATTTCCATCTCCAACTCTTATAAACTTAAGTGAAACTTTATCTCCCATTCTAGTTAAAGCTACTTCTCTTGATGTTTCAGTTGAAACTGAAAATAAACTATCTTCTCCCTTAAGTTTTATATCATAAATACTAGATCCTTCTTTAACAACAAGTCCAATTCTTTCAACTTCACCTTCTAATGCTTCTTCACTATTACTTCCCTCTAAAGAAATATTAGTATTAGTTAATGCTTCTAAATATCTATTTAGTGTTGCTTGAAGCGTATCACCAACAGCTACTGTATTATAATTTTTAACATTAACCATTGCATATTGCTTAACAAGTCCATTAGAATCCTTTAATGTCATAAAGTATGTTGGCTCTGATTGAATATTTATTAAATATGGGAAAGTAGCAGTATATCCATATTGTTGGACTTTACCTTGTGCAGATTGCATACTTGCAATTTCTGTAGCCCCTGAAGTCTTATACATAGTAGTTTCTCCAGTTCTAGTGTTAGTTATCATAAATCCAACTAGCCCTTCATCATTACCTACAGATGTTATTCCTGTATAATAATAACATGTATCATCATTAAATATTATATTCATTCCTTGAGTTGGCTTTAATTTATCTTTATCACTGAAATTTAGTATACCATGTACTAATTCACCCCATTTATTTAAATAATTATTTATATAATTTGATGGTTGAATTCTATCGACCCATTCTGGAGTATTTTCTATATCATAAATATTAGTTTCACCAGTTTGAGCATTTATTATTTCTGTTCCTATAGCTTTACTTTCTACTATTCCAATGGCATTATCATATCTTGTAATTACCCAATAAGGATTTCCCTCATCATCTAATTCAAAAGTATAATCTGTATGTCCAGCTTTCATATCCTTTAAATATGCATGTCTGTCTAAATCACTAAAAAGATACGCTGATGGAATATATTTTAAATGTATTTCTTGTCCATTTAATTCAGTAACTAATTGTACATCATTTTGATTTGTAGCACTTACTTTAATGTATCCCTTTGTACCTTCTCTATTAGTAAACCATTTAAAGAATGATGAATGTTCTAATGGACCTACATAATAAAGTTGTCCATTAACACTTTGTAACGATAAATCACCTATAGTAACCTGACTTCCTAGGCTAGGTATTTCCCCTAACTTCTTATCTGCAAGTTTATATGCTAAATCTTTATCTATTATTGGAAGCTGTTTCAAATCCATATGTTCTACTTGATTTGAAAATTCTACCTCTTTTACATCTCCAATTAAATCTCTATGAGTTTTTGCCATAAATATAGGACTTAATGCTATACTTGCAACTACATATAATGCTCCAACTCCTATACCTACTCCTATATATTTTTTATTTAGCTTTATTGCACCATATGCAACTGTACATAAAACAAAAGGTGCTACTAATACTAATGCACTTAAAGAAAAATCTAATATTAATTTACTATTAAATGCAAGTAATATAAAGACTAATAAATAACTTCCTATTAACCATTTAAAATATTGCTTAAAACTACTTTGTAAATTCATTTTCATCCCTCCATGGTGATATTATATTCCTTATTAAATATTATTTCAATACATTTTATAAATTGTTAAAAACTTTTTTATAAGTTTTTGTATACTTCTTATCTTTTTTCATAACTGTTTTTATATCTCTATAATTTTTATTGATATACAAAATATAAAATACAAAAAAAATGCCAAAAGCGAATTTTATTCAATTCGCTTTTAGCACTTTAATTTCTAAATATTATGTACATTATATAAGAAGCATATAATAAAACAAATATTATTCCATGAATTCTACCTAATCTTTTTTCCTCATCTTTATTAAAGAATACTACAATTCCTATAAATAAAGTTACTACAATTAAGAAAACAAAATCAACTATTAATGTTGATGATACTAATATAGGACTAATTACCGAAGAAATACCTATTATTAATAATATATTAAATATATTTGAACCTAAAATATTCCCAAGTGCCATATCTTCTTCACCCTTTAATGCAGCAACAGCTGAAGTTACTAATTCAGGTAAAGACGTTCCCATAGCTACTATAGTAAGACCTACTAACTTCTCACTCATTCCCCATGCTGTAGCTATTGTTGATGCTGAATCAACAACAATATTTCCCCCAATAACAATACCAGCTATACCAATAATAATTTTTAATATACTCTTCCCTATATTTATATCTTCACTAAGTACTACCTCAACTGAAATTTCCTCATCTAATTTATCTACTTTAATAACATTACCTTTTTTAACACTCCATACTAAAAATCCTATATATGTTACACATATAATTAAAAGTATTATTCCATCTAGCCTTGATATATAGTTTTGTCCACCAAAAAGAATTCCATTAAAGGTTAAAATTAAAAATAAAATAGTTATTAAAATATTAATAATAAAATCTTTTTTTATTGTCTCTTTTTTAATAATTAACGGCATAATTATTATTGTAACACCTAGCACCATAAGAGTATTAAATATATTAGATCCTAATACATTCCCTACTGCAATATCATTGCTTCCTTGAATAGACGATATTACACTTACAGCTAATTCTGGTGCACTTGTTCCTAAAGATACTATAGTTAATCCAACTATAACAGATGGAATACCAAGTTTTTTAGAAATAGCTGCTGCTCCTGATACAAAAATATCTGCCCCTTTAATTAATAGAAAAAATCCTATGATTAAAAATATATAGTCCATTGATTTCCTCCTATTTAGTTGTTATTACGAAATTAATCCTCCAGTCATTACTATGATATTTTAGCCTATATAGTATAATCTTACAAATTAATTTTTTGTATATTTTTATTTACATATTCCTTAAATTTCCTCTCAATTTACACTCTATATAGATTATATTAAATAATTTTCACCCATTATAATTACAACTTAATATTTTATTTAAAAATATATTTTTATAATCATTATGTACAGTATTGAAATAAAAATACAAGTAAATTAGTTAAAATTCACACAAAAATACTAGTAAAACTTAAAGTTTACTAGTATTTTTCTATTAAAAATTATTTTATTTTCAATTAAATATATCTATAATATACGATTTATAATATTCTTTGAAAGTTCCTCTTCTGCAACTATATACTCATTATGAAGTGCTCTAGTAAGTGCAACATAAAGTAACCTTTGATTCAAAAGGTTATCTGGATAATTTTTTTCTGTAGGGTTGTAAATTATTGTTCCATCAAACTCTAATCCCTTTGTTAAGTATGAAGGTATTATAATAACATCTGTTAAAGGTCCATGCTTTTCATTTCCTTTTATTAAGGTAAATTCTATATTAGTATGCTTTTTAAATTCTCTTTCTAACACCTTACCTTCAGCATAAGTTTTTGTTATGATTGCGATACTATGCTTTCCTTGATCCTTTAATTTATCTATTATTTCTTCCATAATTCTAATAGATTCTCTTCTTGATGCTGTTTTTTTAATTTTAGGTTTATCACCATGTCTTAAAACTGGTTTTGCAGTCTTTAATCCTAATCCTTGTGCCTCTAACGCACCTTTTGCAAAATCTATTATTTCTACAGTTGATCTATAGCTTTGACTTAAAGATATAAAGGTAGCTTTTCCATCAAAAACGCCTTCAGTTATATCTTCCCATGTTCTAATCCCTTTATAATGATAAATACCTTGTGCTAAATCTCCAACTAAAGTTAAAGAATTTCCTTTTGATAGTTTATTTATTAAATATATTTGGAAAGGACTATAATCTTGAGCTTCATCTACTACAATATGTTTATATTTAGATTTCTCATCTATTCCTTCTAATATCATATGAATATAAAACAATACCGGTAAATCATCTTCATCAATTATACCTTTTTCATTATTTGATATTGCTTCAGCCTTTATATATTCTGCTAAAGATTTTGGTATTCTATTACCTGTTGCAATTTCAAAAACTTGTTCGTCCTTAAACAAATTCATATATATATCATTACAGGTTATTCCTCTCCAATTTTTAAAGTATTCATTCATTACCTTTTTAGCATCATGTCTTATATATTCCTTAAGATTATCTCTTTCATTATAAACTTCTATTAATTTATGTCTTCTTTCTTCTCCATCTTCTAAATTCTTTTTTATCTCTTTAATTTTTAACTCCCATTCTCTATCTATTTGGATAACTAAACTTTCAACTTTTTCTTTTACTTTTAAACTTAAATATCTCTTTATTTCGTCTTTACGTTTATTTATTGGATAACTTTGTAAGTCTTTTAAATATAACCTCATTATTTCTCTTTTGGAAAATAGTATATAGTTTGCAATTTCTATATCATTTATTTCTAAAGAACTTCCTTCAAGCAAGGTTATATATCTATCTATTATAGTTTTAAATATTAAATTACCTTTTACCCTAGATGCATTAACTATATTTTTTTTATCTTTATTATCTTCAAGTTCTATTAGTTCCTTTAACTTATCATCCTTACTTCTTATTTTTCCTTTTAATTTTAGTTCTTTTATTACTAATTCTTGAAAAGTAGTCTGCTTAACATCATTAGAACCTAATGTCGGTAGTATTTCTGAAATATAATCTAAAAATAACTTATTTGGTGCTAATACAAGTATATCTTTTCCATCCATTGATTCTCTATATCTATATAATAAATACGCCAATCTATGCAATGCAATGGTTGTTTTCCCTGATCCAGCAGAACCTTGAACTATAATTGGTAAATTTTTAGGCCACCTTATAATATCATTTTGCTCTTTTTGAATAGTTGCAACAACTTCTTTAAGCTTTTTACCTCTACTTTCCTCAAGGTTTATTTTTAAAAATTCATCAAATAATTCTGAACCTTCTGCATCATTAATAATAATTTTATTTGTGCTTTCATCAAATATTTTTTCTAAGTCATTATTATTATAAAGAAATTTTCTTTTTAAGTTTAATTCTCCTTCTATAACGCCCATAGGTGCCCTATAATATGCTTCTCCACCAGTTCCACTATAATAAAGATCTGCAACTGGAGCTCTCCAATCAACAACTATTTCTTCCCCATCTACACTAGATGATATTCCTTTTTTGCCTATGTATATATTTTCTTCATTTCCAAACTTTTCACTAAAATCAACCCTTCCAAAATAAGGTTCCCTTAATGCTTCTTCATAATTTTCTATTTCCTTTTTTAATAAATTATATATTTTTTCTGTATTTTCTTTTTCTTGATTATAATTTCCCTTAGATTCTTTAGTAAGCATTTTAAGCTTCATTTCTATTTCATCTTGATATTTTCTTTTTTCTTCTACTTCTCTTAATATATCCTTACGCTTTTGGTTAAGAATTTCTCTTTCTAAAGCTATTCTATCATTCATATGTTTTCTCACGACCAATCCTATTTTTATTATATTATTTTATGCAACATTTAATAATAATCCACTATACCACTTTTGTATAGTCATAATTATTTATAGTATTGCCTATTTTACACTTTTTTATTTCATTCTTCCTATACTAAAACTATTTAACTTAAATACCTAATATAAATATATTCACTAACTTATTGCAAAAACAAATTACGAAGTAAATCATTTGCAAATTTTCACCTTACTATTTGCCACTAATTTTACTTCGCAATTTTTTGTATATTAAATATAATATTTTAAATGCAATTGAACTTTATTTAATTATAAATATAATAAAATAATTACTGCATGATTTTATCATTATATATAATACCTAATTTTTAAAGGAGTGTATAGGTGCTGGAATTCTCCCTCCCCTATTAATAAACTCCATAGAAGAATATTTATTTATATTCATAACAGGAGCTGTTCCAAGTAGCCCACCAAATTCAACTAAATCTCCAACTTTGCATCCTGGTGCTGGAATAATTCTAACAGCAGTTGTTTTATTATTTATAACACCTATGGCACTTTCATCTGCAATCATAGCTGAAATTGTTTCTGCAGGTGTATCTCCCGGTACTGCAATCATATCTAATCCAACTGAGCAAATTGCTGTCATAGCTTCAAGCTTTTCTAAATTTAGTGAACCATTTAATACTGCATTTATCATTCCTACATCTTCCGATACCGGTATAAATGCACCACTTAATCCACCAACATGACTACATGCCATTACTCCACCTTTTTTTACAGCATCATTTAAAAGAGCAAGTGCTGCCGTAGTACCATGCGTTCCTACTACTTCAAGTCCCATAGCCTCTAATACATGAGCTACAGAGTCTCCAATTGCTGGTGTTGGTGCTAATGATAAATCTACTATACCAAAAGGTGTTTTCAACCTTTTGGCAGCCTCATGTGCTACTAATTGTCCAATTCTAGTTATTTTAAAAGCAGTCTTTTTAATAGTTTCTGCAACTACATCAAAACTCTCACCTTTAACTTTTTCTATAGCTCTTTGAACTACACCTGGTCCACTTACACCTACATTTATTATTCTATCAGCTTCTCCTACGCCATGAAATGCTCCTGCCATAAATGGATTGTCTTCTACTGCATTTGCAAATACAACTAACTTAGCACATCCAAAACCTTTCGACTCTGAAGTTAACTCTGCAGTTCTTTTTATTATTTGTCCTATTTCCTTTACCGCATCCATATTTATTCCGCATCTTGTAGAACCAACATTTACAGATGCACATACTTTACTTGTCTTAGCTAATGCTTCTGGAATTGAATCTATAAGTATTTTATCACCTTTAGTGTATCCCTTATGTACAAGTGCTGAAAAACCACCAATAAAATCTATACCAAGTGTATGCGCAGCTTTATCTAAAGTTTCTGCGAATTTAACATAATTCGTTTCATTTGTTGCTCCTGCAATTATTGAAATAGGAGTAACAGATACTCTTTTGTTTACAATAGGAACACCAAACTCATTTTCAATTTCATCTCCCACTTTCACTAAATCTTTTGCACAATTAACAATCTTATTATATATTTTTTCTCTAGCTTTATCTCCGTCAGAATCTATACAATCTAAAAGAGAAATTCCCATAGTTATAGTTCTTATATCTAACTTTTCTTCTTCTATCATCTTAATGGTTTCTAATATATTATTTGTATTCATTGCTTTCCCCCCTTTACTGTTTTATAAAGTATGCATTGATTTGAAAATTTCTTCTCTTTGTATTTTTACTTCAACACCAAGATCTTTTCCTCTTAGTTCTAACGACTTTTTAATTTCATCAAAACTATTACTACTTAATTTCAAATCTAGCATCATAATCATGGTAAAAAATTCACCCATAATCGTTTGATTAACATCTAATATGTTAACATTTAATTTTTCGAGTTCTGCACTGATTCCTGCTATAATCCCTACTTTATCTTTCCCTATTACAGTTAATATAGCTTTCATTATAAAATCGCCCCCAATTTATTTCATCAAAAGGTTATATATAATATAAATGTAAAATTTATACAACCTCTATTTTATTCTATCCTATTTGAAAGTTAGATGTCAATTTCTAACATTATACTTATAATAATAATTATTTATTTTTTAGTAATACTATATTTATAAGGTAGGTGTTCACTATGTCAAAATCATCAAATACTAATAATACATATTCAATGTCTAAAATAGGTAATTTTACTAAGAATGCAGTTCAATCCTTTGAAACTGGAATTGTAAAAGAACATAATTATCTAGAAAAAGTTAAAAATAATCTAGATAATAAATAAAAAAAGGAGTCCATATAAATGGCCTCCTTAAAGAAATTATATACTTATGGTTATTTCTAACATATCATCATTTAATCTTATATCTAAATTTCCCTTATACTTTTCAACTATATTTTTAATATTATGTAATCCAAAACCTCTACCTTTACCCTTAGTTGAAAATTTAGCTTTTGTTAAAGAAGGTATAGTTTTCTCATCAAAATTATTTACACTGTTGGCAACTTTAATTATATGTTTATTATTTTCTAATACTGTATGTATATTTATTTTAGCATTTTCACATTTGTTAGCTGCTTCTATTGCATTATTTAATAAATTACTTAATATAATAGTTAATTCACTATCATCTAATGGTATGTTCTCTAAATCATTTTCTATTTTATGTTTGCAATTAATATTATTTTTTTCAGCTTGATTAATTTTACTTAATAATACTGCCTTTAATATAGTATTATTTATATCTGAAAGTGTATTTAATAAATTTTTATTTTCAAATATATCACCTATGTAATTTTTAGCTCTATCTTTTAACTCCTCTTGCTTACATACCTGTATCATACAATATAATATATTCAAATGATTTTTATATTCATGCTCACTTGATTTCATCTCATCAATAAGTTCTTGTATAAGTGGATTTATACTTTCTTTTATTTCTGACTTTTTATTTTTAAGATTAGTTCTATACTTATTTATAAAGTAAAAAATATTTAAAAATATTGCTGTAAAGCTTAAAAATCCTAACTCTATTAAATATTCATTTAAAATAGCATTAACTTCTATATATTCATTTAAAATAGTATTAACTTCTACTGCTAATCTAATAATTAAAAAAGCTATTAATGTATTTATACATATAATAATAATATCATTATATTTCTTTATAAATTTATCTATTTGTAGATCTTTATCCTTTGTATAAAGGTGAAAAATACTTAATAGTATTACTAACACTACTATAAACCATATAAAACTAATACTATCTGAAAATTTCCCATCAAAAAAGGCATAGGAAATCCCTATAAATGTACCAAGAGAAATTAATTGAACTAATAACGCTAAAGCTGTAGATAATATAATTTCTACAAAATTAACTATAATATCCCTATTTACTCCTATATTTGTAATTATAGCTAGTATTAAAATAAAGGCTAATAACATTGAAATACTAACTCTATCAACCATTATTACAGGTATACTTGCTATTAATGTAATAATACTACTTCTTGATATATTATATCTAATACTATTTTTATTAAGAAAAACTAAGTGATAAATTAATACTATACTCATCGCTTCTACTATTTTATAAACACTTTCCATTTAATTCCCCTATCATTTTTAAAATTTTGGTAATATCATGAATATTTTACCATACCATGTCGAAGTTTTAAATAATTTTATATACTTTTTTGTCATAAAACATATATTTTTCTGTATGATTATACTTTTAATCTATCATTTCTTCTTTAAATGTACATTTTAATGAAATTTAAATTTTTTATTAGTTTTTGTTGAATTTTTGTATTATAATAGTATTGAATAGTAAAGGAGGAATAATTTGGCCAATATTTTTATAAAAAAACAATTAGATTTTATTATTAATAATACTGGAAAAACTGATATTTATGAAATAGATAAAATAAGATACGGTTTAGAAGTTTTTTATGGAGAAATTTCAAAGTTAATTGTAATGATACTTATAGCTTTAATTTTAGACAAACTTCCTTCTTTTTTTATAATGATTACTTTATTAACATTGATTAGACCTCATGTAGGTGGAAGTCATGCTAAAAGTTTTATTAGCTGTATGATTCAAAGCAACTTATTGTTTTTAATAATATATTATTTAGCTTCTATTATTCCAAGCATAAATATATTTTTACAATTTTTCATTATAGTATTTTCTATAATAATTATTAGAAAGTTTAAACCTGTAAGTCCATTGAGAAAAACTGTAAATACTCAGTATAAAAACTTAAAATTTAAAAACATTGTCACTTTAACACTTATAACTTGGTTCATTGTGTCAAATTTAATACTTAACAATTATTATATTAATTGTGGAATATTAATTATATTATATATAATTTTTGATTTTTTAAGGGAGGTATATAGAAATGAAAAAAAAATTAATGGTTAATTTAGCTGCTTTAATGTTAGTTGTAACGCAAGGTGTTTCTGAACTTGCAAGATTACCACAAAGCTTTTTACTATGGGGTGAACCAACTCCACCAATGGAAAAGCCTGAAAAATAAGTATAGTTCTTGTTATAAAAAAATAAGCTTTAAATTATACTATATATTTTAAAGCTTATTTTTTATTCTAATTTAAACTATTAGTTTTTATTTCATAAATATTACTCTTATATTTATAATATCATCATCTAATGATATTTGAATTTTTCCTTTATGCTTTTCAACTATTTGCTTTACATTATATAGACCATAGCCTCTACCTTCCCCTTTTGTGCTATAACCCATTTTAAATATATTAGATAAGCTTTCGGCTTTTAATCCTTCAGTGTAATTTCTTACATTTATAATATAAGATTTGTTATCCTCTGAAATATCAACTTCTATTTCTTTTTTATCAATAATACTAGTAGCTTCAATTGCATTATTTAATAAGTTGCTTAATACTACAGTTAACTCTGAATTATCAAGTGAAATATCCTTTAAATTACTATTTACTCTATAATTATATTTTACATCTAATTTTTCTGCCCTTTGTCCCTTATTATAAAGAACAGCCTTAACTATAGTATTTTCAACATCTACTAGCATTGAAAACTCTTCGCTATCATCTACAATACTAGATATATATTCTTTTATTTTACTTTTTACCTCTTCTGGGCTAGAAATTTGAGCAATACTCCAAATTGTATTTAAATGATTTTTATATTCATGTTCATTAGCCTTAACTTTTCCCATTAAATCATTAATAAGTGGATTAAATGATTTTTTTATCTCACTTTTCTTTTTTTCATTTAAAACTTTATATAAATATATATAAAAATAACAATTTATTCCTAGTAATATTAACCCTAATACCGTTACCTGAATAACAATTTCAGTATCCATTAAATCATTTGATGCTAAAAGTTTTATAAATAAAAAGAATACAAAAAGATTTAAAATTATTATATTAATACTTTTATATCCTGAAAGAAATTCAGACAATCTTATTTTCTTTCCTAAAGTTGTAAACCTAAGTAATAAAACTAAAGAAATCATTATTGTCGTTATTAAAATATAATATGTAGTTAAACTTACATCATCATTGCCTAATATTAAATGCATTATAAAAGTAGCTATCAGTTCTAAAACTAATACTACTATAAAGCAAACTAACAATTCTATAAAAGTAATTATAGTATCTTTATCTTCAAGTTTACTTATCATAATTGCAATTAAAAATAACAACCCTACCAGAGTAATTAACTGATCTGACTTATAGACATTTACTGAAAAAGTATATATAACAGATGTTATTATAGCAATTAAAGTTTTAATTTTTATTCTACTAAATAATTCATTGTTTATTAATATATTATATATGAATATTCCTGTTAATATTTCAACTAATGATATTATAAACATTCCAGTATCCACTATTCTATTCCCCCCATAAATGCTTGTCTAAATGTGTAACTAAGTAGAATTTTATCTTCTATCCCCCTTAAAGATATATTCCAAGTTTTTTCATAAGTTTTTTCAATTTCTAAAACATAATCTGTATTTACCGCAAAAGATCTATGAGTTTGTAATATTTTTCTATCATCTAAAATTTTAATAAGTTTACTTAAAGAAGTTCTTTTAAATTTATAAACTCCATGAACAGTATGTATGTCACAAACCCTTCCTTCATACTCAATATAAATAATATCATTATGATATAATTTTACAGAAAGATTAGAATCTATATCTATAAAGGTATATTTTCCTTCTCTACTATTACTTAAAAGTGATGCATTTAAAAATACATTAATAATTTCTATTATCTCCTTTTCCTTAAACGGCTTTACTATAAAATCATAACAATGAACTTTTTTAAATGCTTCAATAATATGTACAACCTCTCCAGTTAGAAAAACCATCCCCGTTAATTTATACTTTTCATATTCTCTTATTTGTTTTGCAAGCTCTAATCCTGATGAATTATTTAAATTAATATCTATAAAAAATAAATTTATATCCTTTTCATTTATTAATTTAATTGCTTCATCTATAGAACCTGCCTCGTATATTCTTACATCTATAAAATTCTCCTTTATAATTGATGCTAAGGCTTGACGTTGTATCTTTTCATCCTCAACTAATAATATATTCATCTGTAGTCCTCCAACATATACCTATATGACTATATTATAATATAACTATACATAATTTGCTATATTTCGAGTAAATATTTAAATTATTATAAAATAAAAAAAACTACTTATCGTAGTCTTTTTTATTTATGATTTAAAATTTAACTCATCTATTATCTTTATTAAAATTTATAATTTAATATCATATACAATTACAATTTGCAAAATATTCTTTAGCAATTTTAACACTTTCCATTGCATCTTTTGCATAATAATCTGCATTTATCTCTTTTGCATATTCTTCTGTAAGCACAGCTCCACCAACCATAATTTTAGCATTTAAATCATTAATTTTTAATAACTGAATAGTTTCTTCCATACTTTTTACAGTGGTTGTCATAAGAGCACTTAAACCTATTAATTTTACATTTTGCTCTTTAGCACAATTTAATACTTCTTCTTTATCAACATTTTTACCCAAATCTATCACTTGAAATCCATAGCTTTCAAGCATTACTTTAACAATATTTTTACCAATATCATGTATATCTCCCTTTACTGTTGCAAGTATTATCTTTTCACTATTTATATTATCACTAATTTTTATATTATTTTTTAATATTTCAAAAGAACTTTGTACCGTTTCTGCTGAGGATATTAATTGCGGTAAAAATATTTGTCCTTTTTCAAATCTTTCTCCTACAATATTTAATGCTGGAATAATATGCTTATTTATAACATCTATAGGTTCATTTTCTTTTAAAAGTTCTTTTGTTACTGTTTGTGCTTCTTTTTTTAATCCCTTTATTATTAATTCGCTTAAGCCACTATTATTTTTATTTTCTGCTACAACTTCTTTTTTAATTTTATTTCCATATTTCTCTATGAATTTACTACCTTTTTTATCATAATTATATAGCAATTTAAAAGAATCTATCACTTCCATCATTGCTTCTGAATTTGGATTCATTATAGGTAAATTTAATCCTTCTTCTAATGCTAAAGATAGAAAAGTCTTATTTATTATTTCTCTACTAGGCAATCCAAATGATATATTAGAGACTCCTAATACAGTTTTTAAACCTAATTTTTCTCTAATTAATCTTAATGCTTTTAAAGTTTCCTTTGCACTTTGTCCATCAGCAGAAACTGGCATTACTAATGTATCTATAAATATATCTTCCTTTTTAATTCCATAGCTAATTGCTCTATTAAATATCTTTTCTGCTATCTTGAATCTTTCTTCTGCTAACGCTGGTATTCCTTCTTTATCCAAAGTTAAACCAACTACAGCTGCACCATATTTCTTCACTATAGGCAGTAATTTATCTAATATCTCATCATCTCCATTAACAGAATTAACTATAGCTTTTCCATTATAATATCTAAGTCCAGCTTCTACAGCATCTACATTAGTTGAATCTATTTGAAGAGGTGTATCTAAAATTCCTTGTAGGGATTTTACCGAATCTCTAATCCATTTTACTTCATCTATTTCTGGTAATCCAACATTAACATCTAATATAGAGGCTCCAGCTTCTACTTGCTCTATTCCTTGCTTAAGTATATAATTCATATCATTATTCTTTAGAGCTTCTTTAAATAATTTTTTACCTGTTGGATTTATTCTTTCACCTATTACTTCTACACCATTTATTTCTATAAATTTTGAAGGACTACATACAGCTGTAAAACTCACTTTAGGTCTAGAAATTATTTCTTTACTATTTATTAAAAGTCTAATTGAAGATATAAACTCTGGAGTTGTACCACAACATCCCCCTATAATAGATACACCTTCATTAATTAACTCTTCTATTCCTTCTGTAAAATCTTCTATTGAAATATCATATATTGCTTCTCCAAAAATTATACTTGGAAGACCTGCATTTGGTTGTACCATTAAAGGTAAGTTAGTATACTTTTTAATTTCTTTTATTACTTTTAAAATTTTATCTGGTCCTAATGAGCAGTTTACCCCTAAAGCATCTACACCTAATCCCTCTAAAGTAATTGCCATACTACTTGGTAGACACCCTGTAAATGTTCTACCATCCTCTTCAAAACTCATAGTACAAAATACAGGTAAATTACAATTTTCTTTTGCTGCTAAAATAGCTGCTTTTGCTTCATACAAATCTGTCATGGTTTCTATAAGGATTAAATCCGCTCCAGCCTTATGCCCTATAATTATTTGCTCTTTAAAGATTTCATATGCTTCATCAAATGATAGAGTCCCCATTGGCTCTAATAACTCTCCTATAGGTCCAATGTCTAATGCTATAAATGCATTGGTATCTTTTGTTGCTTCTTTTGCTAATGATACTGCTTTACTTATTGTCTCTTCTACAGAATAGCCACTTTCTTTAAGCTTTAATCTATTAGCTCCAAAGGTATTAGTAGTAATAATATTTGCTCCTGAATCTATGTAAGATTTATGTATCTTTATAATCATATCTTCATGACTAAAATTTAATTTTTCAGGATTTTCTCCTAACTTTAGACCATTTTTTTGAAGCATTGTTCCCATTGCCCCATCAAATAAAATTAATTCTTTATTAATTAATTCCTTAACTCCCACAATTACTTCCTCCCTTTCTAAAAACACAATCATTATATTTATTACATTTAGTACAGTCTCTCTTTGTCTTTTGTATTTTCCCCTTACTTAATCCAATAATCGCAGTTACTGATTTTCTTGGAAACAATATATTATGCTCTGTAGTTGTAACCCCTATTCTTTTGCTTGCATCAGTTACGCTTAATATTTTTTCCTGTGAATCTAATGATAAATCCCCATATCCAGGACTATATCTTGAGGTAATATTTAAATTGTTTTTCTTTGCAAATTGCTCTATATCATTTTGAATATTATCACAAACTTCTTCAATATAAGTAGTAGCACATGAATCTAAAACTATTGACTTTGTTAAACTAATCTTCTCATTGAGTATAATTTCTCTTTCGATATTTAATCCTAAAGTTACTACCATTAAGGCACATTTATCACAATGCTTTAAATGATTTTTTATATCTTCACCCTTTAAAACCAATGTAGTATCCTTTATTAAAATACCTTCATCATTATTTTCTATATTAAAATATCCATAAACATATTTAGGATCACTTTTTACAACTACTGTTTCCCTACATTCATCTATAAGTTCTTCAAGCTTTTCATCAATTATCTGTCCCCTAAAACCTAAGTATCTTAAAACTTCATCCCTATTTACCATTTAACTACCCCACTTTCAATAAAAATATACCTAACTTATAAAGAGCTTATCTGTCTAAAAAATTCATAACTTTATCTTTAGGAACTGCTATAATTTCGCTAAGCTATACATTCTTTATGAAATCATATCAGTTCCTAAAATATTATAATAGTATTTTTCGATTTAGTTATTCACCATAAATATTTAGGGAAAAACCTTTATTTAGTGCCTCTTTTGCATATTCTTTAGCTCCAAATAATGAAAGATCTCTATAATTTCCACATTGTATTTCATTTGCTGCTGGAATTTCTTTTGCTTCTAATATTTCTTTTAAAGCATTTTCTACCGCTACTTTTATTTCTTCACTATCTCTATTCCCAAATATACTTAAATAAAATCCTGTTCTACATCCCATTGGTGATAAATCAATTATTCCATCTAAATTTTTTCTAAGCTCAAATGCTAATAAATGCTCTAATCCATGCATTGCTGCTGTTCCAAAAGCCTCCTTATTAGGCTGTAAAAACCTAATATCAAATTTAGTTACCTCATCACCTTTAGGGCCATTTAATAAACAACATTTTCTTATATATGGCGCTTTTACCTTTCTATGATCTAATTCAAAGCTTTCTACTTTTTCCATAATTCATTCCTCCTAAAATTATCTATTTATTAATAGAATTAATAATTGAACTGATACTATTATTAATTTTCCTAGCAACATATGCATTATTCATACTATATAAATGTATTCCATCTACTCCACTAGAAATTAAATCTACTATTTGTTCAACAGCATATGCAATTCCTGCATCTCTTAATGCTTCTTTATCATACTCATATCTTTCCATTATTTTAATAAACTTCTTTGGCATATTTACACCACATAAAGATGTTATTCTTTCTATTTGCTTTTTATTTACTACAGGCATTATTCCTGCTTGTATAGGAGATTTTATACCTAATTTCTCTTTCTCTTCTAATAAATTGTAGAAATGATTATTATCAAAAAATAATTGTGATATAAATTGTGATGCTCCACTTTCTTCTTTAATCTTTAAATGAAGCATGTCCTCTTTTAAATCTCTCCCCTTTACATGCCCTTCAGGATAACATGCACCAAGTATGTTAAAATCTCCTCTTTTCTTTATATGAGAAATTAATTCATATGCATATTTAAAATCCCCTTTATGATTCCCCCCCTCTGGAACATCTCCTCTTAAAGCTAATATATTTTCAATACCATTAAATTTTAAATCATCCAATATAATATTTATTTCTTCTTTTGTTGAATTAATACAAGTTAAATGTGCAACTGACTCTACACCATACTTATTTTTTACTATTGATGATAACTCTGTTGTTTTATTTTTAGTTAAACTACCTCCTGCCCCATAAGTAACGCTGATGTAATCCGGTTTCAAATCTTTTAGTTCTTCTAAAGTTGAGTATATAGTATCAATAGATGATGTTGCTTTAGGTGGAAAAATCTCAAAAGAAAATACTACCTTTTTACTTTCAAATAACTCATTAATTTTCATATAAATAGCCCCCAATCTCATAAATAAATTACTAATTTCTTAACTAAAAATTATTTTTTAAGCACAAAAAAACCTAAAGGATATTTCCCTTAGGTTAATATAATTCATGCCTATAAAATATCCTTATCTATCAGCCATAAGCTGTTGGAATTAGCACCACATTAATATAGTTAATAGGTTGCCGGGTTTCAACGGGCCAGTCCCTCCACCACTCTTGATAAGTTTTAATATATTATACTATTTCTTTACATTCTTGTAAATAGCTTTATTATTTTATTAGTAGTAATATAATTGATACTATGCTACAAGTTAAACTTATTATACTTATATATGTAACAACTTGGTTTGTATTAAATCCTTTTGCTTGAAGTCTGTAATGTATCTGACTTCTATCTGCTTGATATACTGGTTTTCCTTCTGAAAATCTCTTAAATACAACAAATAAGTTATCAAATATAGGTACTGCAAGTGCTAATATAGGTATCATCAAACTCAATATTGTTGCTCCTTTAAAAGCACCATCTAAAGCAATTATACTTAAAATAAATCCTAAAAAGTTTGCACCTGAATCTCCCATAAATATCTTTGCTGGATACTTATTATAAAATAAGAAAGCTAATACTACAGCCCCTAATATAAGGGAAAATAATAATGATGTAGGTTGAACTAATATTATAGCAGTTGTTGCAAAAGTCATTGCTGATATAAATGATAATCCTCCTGCTAATCCATCCATTCCATCAGACCAATTTATAACTGTTGTTACTCCAAAAATCCAAGTTATAGTTAAAATAAACTGAACTATTTCCGGTAAATGCAAGTATACCCCAGTTAGTGGATTGGTAAAGCCTTCAAAAGATACTCCTGATTTATATACTATAACTGCTGCTAATAATTGTATTATTAATCTTGGAGTTATAGCAAATTCTTTTCCAACGCTCTTATAATAGTCATCTACTATTCCTATTAATAAAATTAATAATGCTCCTACAAAAATTCCATACTTTTCATCAAAATTATTATTACGAAGTATTATAAAATATGCTGTGAAAAATCCAATAAACATAGATATTCCACCACAAAGAGGAATTTCACCCCTATGCTTTTTTCTACTAGTAGGTTTATCTGTAAAATTATATTTAAATGATAACTTCATTAGTAATGGAGTTATCAAAAATACTATAGAAAAAGCAATAATTATAGCTATGAAATAATTCATTAAAACTCTCCTTGTTATATCAACTTATATTCTTCTTACGTATTCTATAAGCATTATACTATTAAATCTTCTTTTTATCAAATATATAATTTATATCCATAATATGAAAATAACAGGTATAAATATAGCTTTATACCTGTTATCCCTAGTGATAATGTGTTTAAGTAAAACTAATTATTTTTACTTATACCGTAGACTTCATAAGAAGATACTTATTAATACTATTCTGCAGCTCTTGCTTGAATCATATCTTTAACTTTCATAAGTCTAGTTAAAGCTCCTCTTTCATTTTCATCAAGTTTCATTCTTATAAACTTAATAGTTTCTTGTAATTGAGGAATTGTCATATATTCAAGAGCATTAACTCTTCTTCTTGTCTTTTCAATTTCATCAGCCATAAGCTGTGTTGATTTTTCAACTTCAGCTAATTCAAGTAACTTTGGAAGTATTGACTCTAGCTTACCTATAGCATCATCTAATTCAGAAGATGTATTTGCAAAACCATATGGGTAAATGCTTCCTTCACTATCTTGTAATTGTCTGTGGAATTTCATTTGTGGAACATTAACACTCATTATGTTTTTTGTTCCTACTTCAACAGATACGCTATCTTTTGGATAAGCAACTGCTTCTTCTAAGAATTCTGAACTCATTACAGCACTTGCCATAACGAAATCTTTAAAAGACCCTTCAAGTTCAGCTTCTACCGATTTTCTAAGTTCATTGTTATATTTAACAAGGTTAATGAATTGTCTCATTAATTCATCTTGTTTATCTTTAAGAAGCTTATGCCCTCTTGAAGCTGTAGATAGTCTTTTCTTCAGCTTAGATAGCTCCATTCTAGTAGGATTGACATTTAACTTTGCCATATTCTACTCTTCATCTCCCTTTGGCATATACTTTTCAAGATATTCATCTCTGATTCTCTTAAGTTCTGTCTTAGGAAGAATCTTAAGTAATTTCCAACCTAAATTTAAAGTTTCTTCTATTGATCTATTTGTTTCAAACCCTTGAGAAACATATTGTTCTTCAAAAGCTTCTGCAAACTTAGCAAATTTCTTATCTGTATCTGATAATGCAGATTCACCTAAGATTGCTGATAATTCCTTAGCTTGCTTACCTTGTGCATAAGCTGAGAATAATTGGTTCATTGTATCAGCATGGTCTTCTCTAGTTTTTCCTTTACCGATACCCTTATCTTTAAGTCTTGAAAGTGATGGTAGAACATCTATTGGAGGCATAATTCCCTTTTTGTATAATTCTCTTGAAAGGATTATTTGCCCCTCTGTAATATATCCAGTTAAATCTGGAATTGGATGTGTTTTATCATCTTCAGGCATTGTTAATATTGGAATTTGAGTGATTGATCCACCTCTTCCATTAATTCTACCTGCTCTTTCATATAATGTAGAAAGGTCAGTATATAGGTAACCTGGGTAACCTCTTCTACCAGGAACTTCCTTTCTAGCAGCTGATACTTCTCTTAAAGCTTCAGCATAGTTAGTTATATCAGTCATGATAACAAGAACATGCATATCTTTTTCGTATGCTAAGAATTCAGCAGCAGTTAATGCCATTCTTGGAGTAGCTATTCTTTCGATAGCTGGGTCAGAAGCAAGGTTCATAAATAATACAGCATTATCTATAGCACCAGTCTTCTTAAATTCATCAACGAAGAATTGAGATTCTTCGAATGTTATACCTATAGCTGCAAATACAACGGCAAAGTTAGCATCTGAATTTAAAACAGTCGCTTGTCTTGCTATTTGAGCAGCTAATTGTGCGTGTGGAAGACCTGAACCAGAGAAAACTGGTAACTTTTGTCCTCTAACAAGTGTATTTAATCCATCAATAGCAGATATACCTGTTTGTATAAACTCTGATGGGAAATTTCTTGATACTGGGTTAATTGCTTCCCCATTTATATCTAATTGCTTTTCTGGTATTATCTTTGGTCCATTATCAATTGGATGACCCATACCATCAAATACTCTACCTAACATATCTTCTGATACACCAAGTTGAAGTGGCTTACCTAAGAATTTAGCCTTAGTTCCTTTTAAGTTAATTCCTGAAGAACCTTCAAATAACTGAACCATTGCTTTAGATCCATTAACTTCAAGAACTTTACCTCTTCTTAATTCACCAGTTTGTATTTCAACTTCAACTAGTTCATCATACTTAACGCCGCTAACACCTTCAACAACCATTAAAGGTCCAACAACTTCTGTTACTGTTCTATATTCCTTAAGCATTAAGAACTCCTCCTTCGCTAATTAAAGTATCGATGTCAGCTCTTAATTCAGCAGCAATATCATCCATCTTAGCAATGTCATCTTCATGGATATACTTACTTCTTGCAATTTTATCTCTTACTTCTAAGTTTAATACCTTATCTAAGTAAATCCCTGCATCTAAAGCTCTTTCAGCTTCTTTTCTGAATAATAATACAAGCTTTAACATTCTATATTGTTTATCAAGTGAAGTGTAAGTATCTATTTCGTGGAAACCATTTTGTTGTAAATAGTCCTCTCTTATAGACTTAGCAACTTCTAATTTTAATCTATCTTTTTCTGATAATGCATCAATACCAACTAAACTTACTATTTCTTGAAGTCCTGATTCTTCTTGAAGTAAAGTCATAGCTTCTTGTCTAAGACTTGACCAATCATCAGCAACTGTCTTGTTTAAGTAACTATCTATAGTATCAGCATATAATGAATAAGAATTAATCCAGTTTATAGCTGGGAAGTGTCTCTTATATGCAAGTTGAGCATCTAATCCCCAGAAAACTTTAACTATTCTAAGTGTTGATTGAGTAACAGGCTCAGAAAGGTCTCCTCCTGGAGGCGAAACCGCACCGATTGCAGTAACAGCACCTTGTCTTCCATCCTTACCTAAACAAACAACTTTACCAGCTCTTTCATAGTAATCAGCTAGTCTTGAACCTAAGTATGCTGGATATCCTTCATCCCCTGGCATTTCTTCAAGTCTACCAGACATTTCTCTTAATGCTTCTGCCCATCTTGAAGTAGAGTCAGCCATGATTGATACTGAGTATCCCATATCTCTGAAGTATTCAGCTATTGTGATACCTGTATATATACAAGCTTCTCTGGCAGCAACTGGCATGTTTGAAGTATTTGCTATAAGAACTGTTCTCTTCATTAGAGATTCACCAGTTTTAGGGTCTTTTAATTCTGGGAATTCATTAAGAACATCTGTCATTTCGTTACCACGTTCACCACATCCAACGTAAACAACTATTTCAGCATCTCCCCATTTTGCAATTTGGTGTTGAACAACTGTCTTACCTGCTCCGAAAGGACCTGGTACTGCAGCCGCCCCACCCTTAGCTACTGGGAAGAAAGTATCTATAACTCTTTGTCCTGTAGTCATTGGTGCTTCTGGTTTTAATTTTTGTGCAAATGGTCTACCTTTTCTTGCTGGCCATTTTTGCATCATTTGAACTTCTTTGTCTCCCTTTGCAGTTTCAATAACGCAAACTGTATCAACAACTGTGAAGTCTCCTGATTTTATTTCTTTAATAGTACCTTCTATTCCGTAAGGTACCATTATTTTGTGAAGAACAACTGCAGTTTCTTGAACTGTACCAATAACATCTCCAGCTTCAACCTTATCTCCAACCTTAGCAACTGGCGTAAAGTTCCATACTCTTTCTCTATTTAATGAAGTAACTGAAATACCTTTTGTTAAGAATGGTGATTGAGCTACTTTTTCAAATGCGTCTAGTGGTCTTTGTATACCATCAAACATTGACTCTATAAGTCCTGGCCCAAGTTCTATACTTAATGGTTCACCAGTTGTAACAACTGGGTCCCCTGGCCCTATTCCTGTAGTTTCTTCGTAAACTTGGATAGATGCCTTATCGCCTCTCATTTCAATGATTTCTCCGATAAGACCCTTTTCTCCAACCT
The DNA here is from genome assembly GCF_021412605.1 of Clostridium celatum. NCBI lineage: Bacteria > Bacillati > Bacillota > Clostridia > Eubacteriales > Clostridiaceae > Clostridium > Clostridium celatum. The sequence continues at coordinate 61,707 of NZ_JAJKGM010000004.1, read as the reverse complement.
TAACCATGTCGTATATATTTGCTTCGTCCATTCCTTCAGCAACAACTAAAGGACCTGCAACCTTGATTATCTTTCCGGTCTTCAAATCTCTAACCTGCCTTCCTATAAAATATTTACACCAACAGCTTTTTCCACACTATCACTAATTCTCTTTGAACCTATATTTAAAGTTCCTTGATTGCTTGGAATTAATATTACAGCAGGAAGTATTTGCTTATTGTAACGTTCAATTGTTTCTTCAATTGTAACTGCAACTTGTTCTGTTACAAAGATAACTGCATATCCATTCATAGCCATTCTATCGACTGCAATTCTTGCTTCATCAGCTTCTACTACTGGAAATACATCAATTCCTAGAGCTTTAAAAGCTAAAACTGAGTCTTTATCGCCAACTACTCCGATTTTCTTATACATATATATCACGCAGCCTTTCTCTTATTACTCCTTCAGCAATATTATTAAGCTTTCCTACCATAATAATTCTTATTATTTTAATTTCTGTTTCTTTAGCATAAATGTATGATAATATTCTTTCTGGTCCAAATGATACAAGCTTACCACTCTTCATTATATCCATTATATAGTTATCACTTAATTTTTCTAAAAGATTTGCTGAATTGCTAGCTATGTAACCTTCAACACCTTCTTTTATTAAATCTGAATATATGCTAGAGCTTAATTTAGAAATAATATTTTCAGGTGTCTCATTTATTATAGATACTAAAGTATCCTTACTTATTGATCCACCCTTTACTAGCACTTCATTTGCAAATTCTCTTCCCTTACCTTGCTTTTTAATTCTTAGTAAAGTCTTAATATTTGTAGAATCAATAATTGCATTTACAAGCTTATCTGTAAACTTATAGTTTAAAGATTTTTTAATTTGAACCAACTCGTCAAACATATATTTATCTACTATAATATCAATATTTTGAGGATCTTTGTTTGTTTCAAAATCAGCTATTACTTCTAAAACTGCTTTTTCTACATTTCCCTTTAATTCTCTAAAGTTATCTGTATCAATTTTTCTCTTTAGCTCATTTAAATCTTCTCTTCCTAAGTCTATTAACATATTAGAAAAGTCTTTATTTAAGAATTTTCCTTTTAATAATACCTTTATATTGTGGTACTTATACTTAGTACTCATAAGATCTACGATTTCTTTTACTGGACAAAGTTCATAAACTAATTTATATACTCTTTTAAGTTCATTACTTAAAATTTCTTCATAATCACTAGCTCTTTTAACATTGCCCATTAAATTTGCATACTCAGTTTCCCCAAGTATTTTTAAAACCTCATCAGCAGAATTTGCTTCTAGCATTCTTTCTACTTTGGCTTTATCAAGGAGTCTTGTTTCCAATACCCAAATTCTTGAAAGAGCTTGAGTAAATTGCATTACATCCATACTACCCCTCCTTAATTAAATAACACCTTTGCTACTTCAAACTCTAACTCATCTCTTAATGAGCTTACTAAAGCTTCATAAGTGCTATTTATTTCTATGCCGTTATTTTCTAAAATGAAACCACCTTTAAAGTTTCCAACTGTTTCACTTAAAGTAATCTCTGCATTTACTTTTGAATTTAATTCTTCTATAAATGATGCATTTACAAATTCTAATCCTTGCTTATTTAGGATTAAGTTTTGTTTACCACTTAAATTCATTGAAGAAATTGTATTTCTTACAAAATTTAAGAATTCTTCTTTAGAAAGCTTAGTTAATTTATCTATGCTTTTTTCAAATACTTCATCTATAATTTCTTGCTTAACAGCTAATTTATTATTTCTAACCTTTAATTTAGCTCCTGAAATTACTCTTTCCTTTTTAGATTTAGCTTCTATTTCAGCTTTTTCTAAAATTTCTTTTGCAATTTCATTTGCACTACTTTCTTTTTTAGAAACAATTTTGTTTCTTTCTTCTTGTGCTGTAGCTAAGATATTTTCCTTTCTAGCTTCTGCATCCTTAAGGATCTTAGAAGTCATATTCTTTACATTTGACATATTTATATCTCCAATCTTATATTGTCAGACTTATTACATTGCCATACTTACTAGCATGAATGATATAACGAATCCTAATAATGCATAAGTTTCAACCATTGCTGATAAGATGATTCCTTTTGTATTGTGTTCTGGTCTCTTAGCTAATATTTGAATACCTGAAGCAGCAACTCTACCTTGAGCTATACCTGAGAATAAACCTGCTAAAGCTATTGGTAAACAAGCACCAATTAAGTATAAACCTTGTTCTAAAGACATTCCTGAAGACATCTTAGTGTAAGCAACGAAACCAACAACGAAACCGTATAAACCTTGAGTACCTGGTAATAATTCAAGAACTAATGCTTTACCGAACTTTTCTGGTTCTTCTGTAACTAATCCTGAAGCTGCTTCCCCAACTAGTCCAACACCTTTAGCTGAACCTATACCTGATAATCCAACTGCTAATGCAACACCTATAGCTGCAAATATTAACCCACCGTTATTTTCCATAAAAAATTGTATCCATGTCATATTCATTTTAAAATCCTCCTAGTTTTCTTTTAAATTCATATATTTTTCTGATGCTTTAAATGGAGTAAATGCTTTTCCTCCACCTTCATAGAATTTTGAGAAATATTCTACGTATTGTAATCTTGCTGTGTGAACATATGCTCCAAGTAATCCAAGTAATAGATTAAATACGTGAGCTGCTACGAACACGAAAGGTAATAATATAATTGCTGGACCAGTTAATGATTTCATTAATAAGTTTAATGCTCCTGCAATACATCCACCTGATAATCCAAGTGCCATAAGTCTTGTATATGATACTAAGTCACCTATATAACTTGTTATTCCATATAAAGCATATAGCCCTTGCCCAATTTGAGCTCCTTTTGTTTTTTCTGCTCTACCACCAGTTAATACTATAACAAGCATACCAAATATCATAGCAGCTATTGCAATATATTTAACTACTGATGGCCAACCTAACATTATACAACCAGCTAATACACCAATTGATATTAAAGTTATAAGCCATGAACCAACATCATAAAATGCATCTTTAGGCTTTCCTGATTTAATAAGTGTATATGCTTTTATACATAAACCAAAGAATATTTGAATAACACCAAATACTATTGAAGCAACTAAAAGAGTATTAACATCTTCAGTTGGATTTATAAGTCCTGGTATTTTCACAGCATCACCAAAGAATGATCCATAAATTAACCCTATAACTATAGTTGGTATACTTAAGAATAAGAAGAATCTTGCGAAATCTTCATTTTTCTTATTTAGCTTTAAGAATTTCATTGCACAAAATGCAGCTATTAACATTACTAATCCATATCCAACATCAGCAACCATCATACCAAAGAATATTAAGTAGAATGGTACTAATAATGGTGTAGGATCTACTTCATTATATTTAGGCAGGCTGTACATTTCTGTAACAGATTCAAAGGTCTTATTCAGTAATCCATTTTTAAGTTTTACAGGAACTTCTTCAACCTCATCTTCCTTAACCTCTTCAAATGCAATGTAATATTCATCTTTTAAGACTTCGTTACATATATTTTGAAGTTCTTCATTTTTCTCTACTTCACACCATCCTTGAATAGTAACAGTATTAGTAGTTCTTAAAAAATTATTTGAAGCTTTATATCTTAAAACTTGATTTGAAAGATAGTCATAAACTAACTTCATTTTCTTAAAATCTTCTTCAAAAGAAGCTATTTCTTCTTTAATAAAGAATATTTTTGATTTTAACTCTTCTATTTGATGAGCATTGTTAGTAATTACCACTTGCGGCACTTTATCAAATTCAGATTTAAATGAGCTAAATCCAAATCCTCTTAAAAGTGATAATGTTTCATCATATTTTTCTTTTTCCACTATAACTAAAACATTAGTATCACTATTGCCTCTTGAGATAATTTCAACATATCCTGCATCTAAAGCTTTTGTAAGTTCTTCTTCACATTGCTTGGAAATACTTCCCACAAAGCTACTTACCATTTTCAACTCATTTAGAGCTTCAAAAGAAATATCTAAGGCTTGCCATGGAGTTAAAACTTCAATTTCGCCTTCTAGCTTAGTAATTTGGCCTTCTATAGCGTGAAGCTCATCTTCCTTTTCCTTAACCTTGTTGTAAATTTCAAGCCAGTTAATTTTATTAACTGCATTTTCTAATTCCTCAATAGTTAAGTCTTCCTTGTCATCCTCTAATGCTTTTAAACCTGACTTTTTAGGCATATAGCTATTTAAAAAGTCTAGAGTCATTTTAGCCTTTGATAAATCTTCTTCATACTTTGCTATGTTTGAATCTACTTCATCTTTTGAAAGTGATTTTAAATATTCGTTAGCTTCTAGTAAATTCTCATCTTGTAGATTTATAAATTCTACATTTGAAAATCCTTGTAATCTTTGAAGTAACTCTTCTTTCTTTGATTCAAAGGTTAGCAAAGTGAATTTGTTCATCTTAACTATTGCCATGAATCTTCACTATCCTCTCAACAACTATATTAATAGCATTATCTTTTATTTCTTGAGACATATTTTTTATAGCCTCAATTTCTTTTTCACCCATCTCTAAGATAGGTTTAGCTTTGTTGTTTCCTTCTTCTAAAGCAGCATTTAATAAATCATTTGCTTTTGTTTTTGCAACGCTTATTATTTCATCATATTTAATGTTTGCTTCTTTAGTAGCTTCATTTACAACTTCTTTAGCTTTTTGATTTGCTTCAGAGATCATTTCTTCTGCTTTCTTTTCAGCCTCTTTTATCTCATTAATTGCTTCTAATGCCAAAGTCTCACCACCTTTACTGTAACAACTTGGATAATATAAATATTAATACTTTATATAGTATTAATTACTTTTTATCTCTTTTTATTATACACGGTTTTAACAATTTTTCAACTTTTTTTTGTTAACATTTCCTAAACAATATTTTATTTTTATAAATATTACTATTTTGTGAATATTTTTCTCTTATATTTTTTTGCTGTTATTCCCATTGGATTTTACTTACTTTATTTGTTATATCTATGATATCGCCCTCATATCCTATTAAGAAATAACTTCTATTTTTATTAATAACCTCTTCATCAATAAACTTATTGATATCTACACAAAAACTTTCTATGTAATAATCCTTAAAAGAATACTCCTCTCTAAATATTTCTTTAATTTTATGTTCCTTTTCTTTTTCAATATCGCTTTTTAAGAAATCTGGCATCCCTCTTCTCTTATTAAATTTTAAGTAGTCATATTTTATTATGTCACGTAAAATATTACTATCTAACTTTGTTATTTCACTATTAAAATCTAAAAATACCTTGTAATATTCACTATTTCCTATGTTTCTATCAAAATACCCCTTTAAATCAAAGTAGTTTCCTAGCGCTAAATAAAAATCATACGGAGTGTCAAAGGATTTAATTAAGTATTTAATTATATTATTAAACTTTTGAGAATTATAATACTTATCTACCATATGTTCTACTTTTTTTAATACTAACAATTCATCATAAGATACATCTTTTGTTTCTAAAATTTCATATGGTGGAAATGGTGAGTATTTCATTCCATATTCCTCAGCCTCTTCTCTCATAGAAGATCCTCTAAGTAATTTTAAAAATCCTAATTGAATTTCTTCTGGTTCAATACTGTAAACATCATTAAAAGATTTTTTAAAAGATACTATATCCTCACCTGGAAGTCCTGCAATTAAATCTAAGTGTTGTTTAATATTTCTTATTTCAAGTAACTCAACAACTTTTTCCTTTATATCGCTAAAGTTAACAAATCTATTAATCCTACTAAGTACATCATCATTAGTTGTTTGAACTCCAACTTCAAACTGAAATCTATCCTTTGGCGCTTTTCTTAAAAGCTCTAATTCTTGCGGCTTTAGTATATCTGCTGATATTTCAAAATGAAATTGAGTTTTAGTATCTGCATTTATTAAAAACTCCCATATTGCCATAGAGAATTTAAAATTACAATTAAAAGTTCTGTCAACAAATTTAACTAACTTAACTTTTTTATCAATAAAGAACTGTAGCTCTTTCTTAACTCTATCAATATCTAAGAACCTTACACCATGAGTAGTTGAAGATAAACAATATTTACAATTAAATGGACATCCCCTAGACCCTTCATAATAAACTATTTTATTATCTAAATTTTCATCTTCCTTGTAAGGAAATACTATTTCATTCATATTCATAAGAGGTCTATTACCATTAGCTATAACTTCGTCATTTTCTTTAAAGTATAGACCTCTAATATCTTGAATATTTCCTTTACCTAATTTATATTCAATAAATTCCCTATAAGTTTTTTCACCTTCTCCACAAATAATATAATCACCTTCAAGTTCTTTTAATATATTTAAACTATCATATGATACTTCAGGCCCACCATAAAGTATTTCTATATTCTTATTAACTATTTTAATAAGTGAAGATAATCTTTTTACCATTTCTATATTCCAAATATAAGTTGAAAAGGCTACTACATCAGGTTTTTCTTTAATTATCTCTTCTAAAACTTTTTCATCTCTATCATTTATAGAAAACTCTCTTAAAGTACAGTCATAATTAAGATCTTCTGTAAATGCTTTTAAATATCTTATAGCTAAATTGCTATGAATAAATTTAGAATTTATTGCTGTTAATAAAACTTTCATTTTTCTTCCCCTTGTTAAATAATTTTTTCTGCTTTTATAAAAAATATATCCTCCCATACTTTTTCCTCTTTTATCTCATATATTGGACTTATTATTTTCTTTGTATCCTCTATATTCGACTTGACTATAGGATTTAAATTTTTAAACTCAAATTCTTTTATCTTGCCTCTAGGCAATACTGCCATTACATTACTACTAAAAACTTCCCCCATTTCTTTATTGATATCCCAAATTAAAATTTCTCCACCTTTCTTAACATATTTACTAACTTCTTTAACTAGGTTCGCTCTTTCTCCTTCTCTCCATATGCTACTTAAAGAAAAAAACATAGTACAGGTGTCATATTGTTCTACCATTTTACTTTCTTTAATTTCACATTCCACATAATCTACACAAACCTCTTCTATTACATCTTCAGAAATGTTATATATAACTCCATAGCTTTCCCCAACATCTAAAATATCACCTTTTACTCTAACATCTGTAAGATTTAATATTATTGTTTTTCCCATAAGATTCTCCTTTACATAATATAAATTTTTCATTCTTTATTGTTCAATATAGAACTACTATAAATTTATTATGTAATGAGTAAAATTATGTTATTTTTATTTAACTCCTCTTAAATTTCTCATATTCACATATTACAATACTTCTCCAATATAATGCAAAATTTTTTAATTTTTATATAAAAATTTTACAGCTATGTTTTAACACTATTTACACAGCTGTAAAATCCTTACTAAATCTCTATTATATATTTTTCTTATTTCTTACTTCTTTTGTATTTATACAATAAACATATCAAAATTATTATAAGAAAATTAATTAAAAATATTAGCATAAATTTAGGTATATTAAATCCAGTATTATTATTTGCAACTTCTACTTTATATACACACCCTATGTTATTATCTAATATATAAATACTAGATTTATAATATTTTATCTTTTTTATATTACAATTATCATTTAATGCTATTATTTCCCTAACATATCCATCTTTATCTTTTGCATAAACAATATTTTTCTTACTATCTGCAAAAATAACTGTGTCTTTAACTAAAAAGTTACCATCATCATCTATAGCTAATCCTCTTAGAGATGAAACTGAAGTATGCTGATACATAGGTCCTAATGTAACTTCAGTAGGATGATTTGCTATAACAAAGGAAAGTTTACTATCTTCATCTGCAAATCTAGGTGAAATAATTGGATCTCCACCACTAAAATCTGGCCATCCATACCATGCCTTCTCTTTTATTTCATAAATATAATCAAAGTCATCCTTTACTGGTCTAACACCACTATCCTCCATTCCACCAACTATTGCTATCATCTTTCCCGAACTATCAAAGTCTAATCCTTCTATATTTCTAAGTCCTGTTGAGTAAGTAATTATTTCATTTGATATCAAGTTATATTTTAAAATCGATGCATTACTTAAAGCTTCTTCTTTAATTTTTTCTCCTTCATTTATAATTTTACCAAACTCACTAAATGCACTCGTTTTAGTATTACCATAACTAACACCAGTTGATATCCATTCAAAAGAAGCTTTATCAACCTCTCCACCTTTTTGTTCTACTACTCCTGAGTTAGTATTAGATCCAATTGTAATGTACAAATCATCATTATTTATTATTATTTTAGTTTCTTTATTCAATCCTTTATTCGGCATATTTTCCACTAACTGAATTAACTTTTTATCATCTTTATAATACCTTAAAATATCATTTCCTGTTGCTATTATAATATCTCCTTTATAGCAGGCAATATCATAAATATTAAAGCTATCTTGCTTTAATAAAACTTCTTCCTTGTTATCTTTAATTACCTTTATATAATCTTTATAAGCTATATATATATTACCTTCATTATCAAAATCAAAAGAGACAGCATCTATGCAATCTTTTATATTTATTGACCATTCTATATTTGAATAAATTAAATTTAAATTATATTTATTACTGAATTCATATATACCAAAAGCTAAAGTTATAACTACTGTAGCTAAACATAAAAATTTCAAAAATCTTTTCATCTCAACTCCCCCTCTTTATTAATAATTTATATTTTTAACATATGAATTATTACTTAATACAAAAATTTATATTAATCATATTCCTTTATTTTACTGAATAAGTATTAATGTAATTTAACATAAATATCATTTATATGTATATTACTTATTAAATATAGTTAATTAAGCTTGTATACTCACTTAAGAATTATCTTTTTAAAACTTAAGTTTCATTAACAAGGCTATAATTTAAAATCTTACTTAGGGGGGAATCTATTTGGAAAAGGATAATTTCTTTAAAAACTCATTTTTTTTAACCGCATCAAATATTACCACTGGTATTTTAGGCTTTATTTTTTCTATTTATTTATCAAAGATTAGTGGACCTGAAGGTGTGGCACTTTACGGTTTAGTAATGCCTATATATAACCTTTTTATATGTCTTATGACTGCTGGCGTGATTGCTGCTATCTCTCAACGTTCTGCAATATATTCATCTAAAGGCGAATATAATAATTTATTTAAAACAATACGTACAGTAGCTTCCTTTAATATAATCTGGGCAGTTATAATAGGTATTCTAGTATTTATATTATCTCCTTACATAAGTAAATACGGAATACAAGATACCCGTACATTAAACGCTATTAGAGTTACTTGTCCTGCAATGATATTTATAGCTCTTTCCAACATATTAAAAGGATATTTTTATGGTATATCAAAAATAGTAGTTCCTGCTTTTGTTGACATCTTTGAAAAAGCTATGAGAATAATTATTATAAGCTTATTAGTTTATGTATTTAAAGCACAAACACTTTCTTCTTTAGTTACATTAGCGTACGTTTCACTAGCACTTGGTGAGTTGCAAAGTTTACTTTTGCTTTATGCTTATTATAAAAAAATATCAAAACAACTTCCTAAAAGCTATGAAAAAACAGAAAGTAGAGCTCAATTACTTTTTAATGTTTTAGTAATTTCACTTCCACTTTGTTTAAATGGTTTTTTATCTAATGGCTTTTCAACTATTTCAACACTAATAGTACCACGTCAATTGGTTGCTTCTGGTATTGATTATAGCGCGGCTCTAAATTTAATAGGAAAATTTTCTGGTATGGCTCTTACTATAGTTACTTTTCCCCTAATAGTTGTTAATTCTATAAATTCACTTTTAGTTCCTGATTTATCTAAAAGTATAAGTGAAGGAGATTATTATAATGCTACACAAAGAATTAAAACAGTTTTAAAGATAGCCTTTTTACTAGGAATGGCAACTACTATTATTTGCTTGGTAATACCTGATTCTTTAGGTATGATGTTTTTCGGAAGAGATGACTTAGGACTTTATATAAAACTTTCTTCATTATCAGCACCAATTTTTTTCACCGCTAATACAATGTTTGGTATTTTAAATGGTCTAAATAGACAAAGTATAATCCTTAGAAATTCTATTATAGTATCTGTAGTCGAAGTTATTTGCCTTTATACATTAACTGCTATTCCTAGCATAAATATTTTTTCTTATGCAATAACTATATGTATTACCTCATCCATTAGCTTAATAATAAATTTACATGAAGTAAAAAAGCATATCGATCTAAATATATGCACGGCTAACATTATTATCTTCTTTCTTACAGGAGTTTTAGTATTTCTTATGATAAGATTATTTGCTAACAGACTCTTAGGCGATTTATTTATTACTAAAAACATAATAATTTTAGTTTTAACTTATGGAATTTTTGCTTATTTAAGTAGATTTGGTATAGACGAAGATTTTTAAAAAATTTCCTAGGAAATCTTTTAATCATAAGATTTTATTTCACAAAAAAGAGTTTGTAGTTAATTTCTACAAACTCTTTTTATTATTTAAAATATTACATTTTTTTACGTAAAAATCTTGGTAATAATGTAAATAGCTTAGGTGAAAACCCATCTAAGTCCTTTTTAGTTATTCCACCTAAGAAAATAGAAATTAATAAATATACAATTCCTCCTATAGCAACTAAAAATAATACCATAAAAGTAATTGAAAGCCTTCCACCTTCAAATATATTTATTAATCTATTAAGTGGCATTCTTATACTATAAATAACTATCCCCATTACACAAGATGATATAAAAGGAATTATGGCAAGTCTTATTACAGGAATTTTAATTCTAAATATTCTTCTTAATCTATTTTGATTTATTATTGCTGGAATTAAAAATGTAAAGAAAGTTGCTATTACAGCACCTAAAATATTTATTTCCTTAATACCAACAAGTAAAGATTCTATGACTAATTTAATTACAACACCTATAAAAGCTGTTGTTAATACTAAATATAGCTTATTTATACCCTGTAATATTGTATTTTGAATAGTTGTAATAGACATTAAAATTAATACTACTGACCCATACATTAGTAAATTATATCCATTTGTAGATCCAAATATCATGATATATATTTCTTTACTTAATATAGCAAGACCAAATGCAGATGGAATTGTTATTAAATAAGTTAATTTATAAGTATATGCAATTTGTACTTTTAACTCTTTTCTATTCCTACTTGTAAATGCCTGAATTATTTTTGGGAATACAGCAGAGCTTAATGCAGTTACTATGGCTAATGGAACGTATAATAACGTATTATAAAATACTAAAACTGCATATCTAATACTAGCCTCACTCTCCGTAAAACCTGAATCTAATAATTTCCCTTTTACAACTATAGCATCAACTAATGAACTTGCATTTTGCATACCTGCCACTAATATAATTGGTAATCCATATGCGATAAGCTTTTTTAATATTTTTTTATCACTTAATTGCTTATCACTATTATCATTTTCTATAGCCTCATCTTCATAATCATATTTATTATATATATATATTATGTATACTACAGCTATAATGGCCCCTACAGTAGTTCCTACAGTTCCTCCTGCGCTTCCCCATTCAATACTTACCTTAATTAGTAAAAATGCAAAAACTAAACTTATTACTATATTTGCTATTTGTTCTATAACTTGAGATACTGCTAAATTTTTCATATCTTCAATTCCTTGAAGGTATCCTCTATAAGCTGCTAATATACAGCTAAACAGTATAGTAGGTGCCAAAAATATAAGAGATAACGATGCTCTTTCCCAATCAGTTGCTTTTGCAAGAGGCTTTGCTATCAATATAAATATTACTGTTATGGCTCCACCTATTATAATTAAATATTTTCTTGCAATTTTCATAGCTCTTAATGCATCTTTATGATGTCCCATTGCTCTAAGTTCAGAAACAACTTTAGTAACTGCTGGTTGTGCTCCAAGACTTGTTATCGCCAGTATAAATACAAAATAAGTATAACTTGCTTGATATATTCCTATTGCATCGTCTCCAATAATTGCCTTTAGTACCGGAACATACGCAGCTGATAATATTTTAACTAATATTCCCGCTACAGATAATATAAGAAAACTACGACCCAATGATTTCTCTTCCATAACTTACCCCTTTTATGTTATATAGTTACCCTAAATACATCCTTTCTAATCTTTTTAAACATTGGAGGTAGAGATTCTGCTATTGTCTTATTCTTTAAATATTCAAGCTTTCCTTCTCCACCTTTAAATATAAGTTTATATGCATAAAGGTATTGATAATTTAATCCAAACTTATTATCAAAGAATGAATTAAGTTTTTTATCACCATATTTAAAATCACCTATAATTGGATTTCCTAAATGAGCTAAATGAGCTCTTATTTGATGACTTCTACCAGTTATTAAATCAATCTCTAAAAGTGAAAAACTTCCACAAGTTTGTACTGTTTTAACTTCCATAGCAATTTCTTTTGTATTAGGTTTCTTTTCATCATAAACTTTAGATATATTTTCATTTTCATCCTTAGAAATATATCCTTTATATAATCCGTCTTTAATTTTGCCTTTAACTAACGCATTATAATATTTCTTTACTTTTCCTTCTCTTATCATTTCATTCATAGTTCTTAATGCTTCGAAATTTTTACCAAATATTACAACACCTGATGTATTTCTATCTAATCTATTACAAGGTGCTGGAGTAAATGTTTTTTCTCTTTCTGGTATATAATCCCCTTTATTATTTAGGTAAGATAATACATAATCTGTAAGTGAAGGCTCTGCTCCCTTTTGATCTGGATGAACTAAAACTCCAGGCCATTTTTCAACTATTAATATATTATCATCTTCATAGGTAATCATTAGCCCACTTGCATTAACTTTTATAAATGTATCTACTTTCTTTTCTTGCTTACTTTGAAGATATTTGATTTCGATAACATCACCTAATTCTAAAGAGTAATTTTCTTTCTTTTTAAGCCCATTTACTCTTACATCACCTTTTCTTAAAGCTTTAAAAATTGCACTTAATGGTACATCCTTTAAATACTTTCTTAAAAATTTATCAAGTCTTTGACCTGCTTCATTTGTTCCTATTTCAATTTTCAAAAAATCAACTCCTATAACTTATCTACTTGTATATATTTTCCCCATTGTAATAGATTAATATTATTTTCTCATCTTGTCAAATAATCCACAACAAATTCACATTGTATAGCTACCCCTAAAGATAAACATTCTTCGTCTATATCAAATAAACTATTATGTGCTGGATGAATTATTCCTTTAGTTTCATTCCTACATCCTAAGAAATAAAATACAGCCGGAACTTCATTTGCAAAATATGCAAAACTTTCAACTCCCATTTTAGGATTTTCTTGAACCTTAACTCCTTCTTCTCCTAATACTTTCTTAGCTGAACTTTCTAATAAAGAAACCATAGTATCATCATTATATAAGCAAGGATAAGAATCTTCTATTTCAATCTCAGCTTTAGCTCTAAAAGTCAAACAAATGCCATCAACTATTTCCTTTAATCTTTTTTTTGCAAACTCTCTATCAGTCATACTCATAGTTCTTATAATTCCACTTAAAGTAACTTCTCCTGGAATTATATTAGGAGCTGTTCCCCCATGAATACTTCCTATTGTCACTACTGCTGGATTTAAAGGATTTATTTCCCTACTTACTATATCTTGAAGAGAAGTTATTATATGCCCTGCTATTACAATTGGATCTACTGTATCTTTTGGATATGCCCCATGTCCACCTGATCCTATAATTTTTATGCTAAAAGGATTGGATGCTGCATTAACAGTTCCTCGTCTTACTTTAATTTCTCCAGAATTAAAACATTCATCTACATGAAGACCACAAATAGCATCAACATTTGGATTCTTTAACACACCTTCTTCTATCATATTTTTGGCTCCACCTGTAGTTTCTTCTGCTGGTTCAAAAATTAACTTAACAGTTCCACCAAAAAGTTCTTTATGCTTATTTAACAAAATACTAACTCCTAATAATATAGCAGTATGTCCATCATGACCACATGCGTGCATTTTTCCACTTATCCTAGATGAATATTTACAACTCTTTTTATCTTCAATAGGTAGGGCATCTATATCTGCTCTCAATGCAACAACCTTTTCATTCTCTAATTTCTTTTCACCTCTTATTATTCCACATACTCCTGTTTTAGCAAATTCTTTATACTCTATTCCTTCTCTTGTCAATATTTCTTTTATATATCTAGAAGTGTTTTCCTCTTCAAATCCTAACTCTGGATGTTGGTGTAAATACCTCCTTATACTTATTAACTCTTTTTCCATGCTTATTGCTTCATTCTTAAAATTCATATTGTATCCCCCAATTTAAATAAGATAAAATTGTGTCAAATTATAAATTATATATATTATTTATATTTAAAATTGTATATTATGATAAATTTGACACAATCTACTAAAATTATATATTATCAGATATTATTTTTCAATTAATTGCTTATTTTAGTAACTTTTCCAATTGATAAAGTCTAAGCCTATCACTTTGTTCAAAATTTTCACTAGACCTTCTTTTCTCTAATAACTTCATATATTCATCATATTGCGCATCACCAAGTTTTTCTCTTATTACATTTAATTCACACTCTCTAATATACTCTCTTTCTTCTTGAGAAATCACTTCATAATTATCTAATTTTTCAATTATACCTTCTAAGTTCTTCTTATTTTCATTAGTTAAAAGGCTTTCATTTTTTTCAATAAAATTTTTTATTTTTTCAGCCTCCTTTGGAGATGCATAAGCTCCAATTGTAAATATATTTAAAGTTAGTACTAATGAAATTATAACTAAAATAAATTTATTAGTGTTTTTTCTATTCATAACAAACTCTCCATATCTTTATTTTATAATAATTATTAAATTATTTTCCATTAGTATTCTTAATGAAAAACTTCTAGGAATATCATTTTTAAAATCTAATGTAATTCTATCACCTTCAATATTTTTTACTTTAGCATCACCATATTGCCTATGATATACAAAATCTCCTTTTTTAATTCCATAGTTAGTAACATTACTTTCCTCCTCTAGTTTACTTTCAAAAATAAATCTAGACACATCACTAAATTTTCCTCTAATATTCTTTGGCGTAAATACATACAGATTTTCAATCGCTCTTGTCATCCCTACATAAAATAACCTTCTTTCTTCTTCTATATTAGTATCCATTGAAGATTTATGTGGTATAGTTTCTTCATCACAATTTATTATAAATACATTTTTAAATTCCATACCTTTTACACCAGGAATATATATCTTTGAATAGCTACAATACTGATTATTACTATATTTCCATGGTTCTTAGCTTAAATTACTCCATACACTATATTAAATTATTATTCACAAAATTAGCTTGTTTTAAACAAAAAAGCTAATGCTCGTAAACATCAACTTCTCTATTCAACATTTTACTACTTTTGTATCTCTTTAAAAATAATTTTAGGATATTCACCATAACAATTTCTATTCAATACATCTTGTCCTACAATCCTAACCATATTAGCTATTTTATCTGCATAATCATCTTTATCATAATAAAAAATAGTTGTCTTAGTACTCGGAAACTCTATTAATTCCTTTAATATATCTTTATCAGTAATATCTAACGAATGACCATAAATGTAAAGGTTATTACAATATCTATATTCACCTTCACCATTCAATTCCATTATTTCATTATTTTTATTATCAACACAATATTCCCTTTCCTTTTCTAACCAAATCCTATATAAACATTTTGTTTCTTTGTATATTCTTTGAAAATATTTTTTAAATTTAATAAATTCTATTCTTGTATCTCTATCTTCTTTTAAATATTCGTCTATCCCTAATACCATGTTATTATCTATTTTATCCCTATTTATATCTATATTTCCATGAACATAATCATAATCACAATTTCTATTATTATCATATATTTTTTCATAAGTATTAGTATAATTAAAACTAATCACTTTATCTATTTTAGGTATAATTTCAATATCACTCAACCTTTTTTCAACCTTTACTTTTCCTACAAATTCTCCTAGATATATTTCTAAACATCTAATAAGATTATTTAATTCATTATAGAGTTCATCTATTATAACCTTAGCATCTTCTCTATAAAAATCACTTGCATGAAATTTGTCATTATGATCCTTAATATTCTTATTTTTCATTTTATCAAGAAATTCATCTGCTATATTATACCTTAATGCATTATCTATCTGAACTTTACCTGTTCTCTGTTTATCACTAGTTAATTTAAGTAAATAATCTAAACTTTTAATAATTTCTGATATTTCAAATTCAAAATCAATCCACCCTTTATTTTGCAAATCAAATCTATCCTCAAAATATTCTATAAATATATTATTCCTAACTAAATTATCAAACTCTTTTAGAATATTTGTGTGATTTGAAAAATTAAAAACTTCATCACTTAATAAATATTCTTTAATATTTTCATTCAATTTACAAAAAACAGGATACTTTTCTACTTTTTCACGTGTATTTTCTTTCAAATACTTAAATACTAATACAAATTCCATAAACTCCCAATACTTTGTTGGTAATCCATGTGCTAAATCAAATCCATTTCCTATTACTAATATATTCATAACATATCTCCTTAAAAATACTATTATGTAATATATTATACTATTCTTTTTCTATTTTCCTAATACTTCTAAAAAAGAATCAAAACCTGCTTTTTTTAATTTATTCTGTCGAGCCAAAGCATTATTTCTGTCTTTATAACTGCCACAAATAACTCTAAAGTAAATATCATCAGTTGTATTGTTATTTGTAGTTAACTCTTTACCTATTTGTTTCAAACAACCTCTTGCTATACCTTGTGCTATAGCTTCAAACTTGCTATCAAATAATCTATTATCTGAACTATTATCAATAAATCCCACTTCGATTAATACTGCAGGATTTTTAGTTTCCCTTAATACATGAAAATTAGATACTTTAACTTTCCTATCAACAAATCCAACATTAACTAATTCTAAATTTACTTTATTAGCTAATTGTTCAGCAGCATTACCCTTACTATAAATATGTGTTTCTATTCCTTTAGCCGCCTCTGGTTGATAAGCATTTCTATGAATACTTACAAAATAATCGCATCCATTTTTATTTTCAAATGCACTTCTTTCTGATAAACTTACTGCTTTATCCGATTCTCTTGTATATAATACAGTCTGCCCATTTTTCTTTAACAATTCACCTACTCTTAAAGCTAATCTTAAAACATCGTTAGACTCTTTTCTTCTATTATAAGTTGCACCAGAATCACTTCCACCATGACCTGCATCAATAATAAATTTTGCCATAATATAACCTCCTATGATTAAAGATATGAATTATATAAAAGAAGCAGCCATTTCTGACTGCGAGAGATATGTTGATTATGAATAGAATAATATTTAGAGGATAATATAAAATAAGAGAGAAAAATAACTTTATTCTATCAATTCCTTTTCTCACCATAATATATATACTGTTTAACGCTCTTTGTGTACCTATATATTAGAATTTTTTTCCCCTTTATCTTTTAATACATATATAGCATTAATAATCGTTTCTGGAAATGGTACACCTATCTGCCCTAAGTTTTCAACAATACTTGTCCCTTCATTAGCTATCAAACAGAATAATAAAGCCGATCTTAAAGCACCAGTATCGCCAATAAGTCTATCTAATTGAACTGCAAGAATTACAGCTAACATATATCCACATTTCTTCCATAAGCCTTTCCTAAATAATTTACTTTGGTATTCACCTTTATAATAATACTTAAACATTCCTGTAAATGTATCTAAAACAAGAATTATGCAGAAGACTTCAAGTAAAGTATCTAATCCTCCAAATAAATATCCAATTACAGCACCACTGGCCGCAAAAATAATATTAAATTTTTCATTCATGTTTTGTCACCTTTTATACACGCTTTAATGTGTATATCCTTTTTTAGATTACAACTAAGCTAACAAGTAATCCTCTATTTACATATTTAAAAGTATTTATTATGGCAAGTTGTTTATTTCTATATTTACCTAATAAAACTCTTCCATTTTTATCAATTGTATATTCTTTCTTATCTAATAAACTTTTATATTCAACTGTATCTAAATACAAGCAATATAATGGATCATCTTCCATTATTTCTGCCCCCATATGTTCTTCTTTTATATCTTTTGACATGCTCTCTTTTAATAACCCTTGAGAGATATCCTTTTTAGTTGGTTTAACAATTATTTTCTTATTGTCTTTATCCATTTTATTATATCCTCCGTTAAGTTATTGCCTTGTAGAATTTATAGTAAACATTCTATTATATAAGCTCAAGAAACCATGTTGTACATTATAATCACTATTAATTTCTCTAATTCCTTCAATTATAGAATATGTTTTACTAGCATTACTTGTTTTGCTATAAATAATATTACCTAATAACATATTCGTCACAAGTTGTTGTCCTCTATAACATTCAGTTACTCCAGTAAACATTCTCAAAGCATTTCTAGTATTTCCATCATCACTCACTCTTAACTCTTCTATATGAGTTCTTTTTTCAGTCTCTGACCATTCATCCATAACATTACTAGTAATACATGTAGATATATCCATACTGCATAAATACGCATATTTTTGAGGTGTTAAACTTCTTTCTATTCCTACTACCTTACCCGTTGAACTAATATACATAGGAACAAAAGGTTTAAAGTTAGATACTGAACTACCATTACTAATTACTGTAAGATCATTAGAAGAATTAATATCATATCTGAATATTTTTCTTACATTAGTATAAACTCTTCCAATATAGTTACCTTCTGTATAGTTTCTTGTGTCATAATAAGTTGAATAAATATATCCACCTTTAGCACTCATTCTAAATGTATTAAAATTATAATCATTAAGCTTTATATCTCTACCTACATATAAATCTGCAACATGAGTAACTTTATTATTATATACAAGGTTAGTATAACATTTGTAACTATAGTTAGATGCTGTATTTGGATAAGCATATATAAATTTACCTCTACCTATAGGAAGTCTTATAACATCTTCTCCCATAAAGCCCCACTCTTCTGTAAATAACATATTATCACTTGTAGCATCTGTTTCAGATATTCCTCCTACTATTATGCTACCTTGTGTACATTCTACTTTCATTGATGTTATTGTATTCCATATGTTTATTGACCAATATTCTGCTCCACCACTTTTTGTAGTATCATACGTATAAGAGGTGCTGCCCGTTTTAGTATATAAAGTTACTTTAACTTGAGAAGATGAAGATGAAGCATTAAAGAACTCAAAATAAGCATTTTGATAGTATTTAGTAAAGCCTTTAATATCTACAGATTCACCTTTGTTGAACTGTATACCATCATCAGTTAATGTACCACCATCAAATAATAAATAATCATCAGTAGACTTCTTGATGTAATTATCTCCTAACCCTCTATCAATAGGAGTAGTATTAGCTAGAGTAGGCTTAAAAGTACTATCAGAAGAGTTGTAGTTATCTTCAACGAATAGTTTTAAGTCAACATCTCTATCAGTTTCTTTATTATAACCAAAAGCCATAAAGTTGTTATTAAAATCATTATATTCATTTTTATCGTATACAAATCCTTGGATAACATATTTACTAGCAATAGTTATTTCACCAAAACATTCAAAAGTAGAATTTAATGAATCATACCATATAGCTAAGATACAATCCCTACTATTCTTTCTGCATAATATAAAGAAGTATTCTGGTCTTCTTTCGCCCCAGAATCTATCATTATAACTTAAATACCCTCTTCTATGCATAATTAAACTTTCATTAGTATAAGGATTAGAGTATATTTCTTCTATACCACTTGTATTAGATACAGTTTGAGATATTTGTCCAGTAAAGTCTTCTGAATAGAAGGTAAAGTTTAATTTACCACTAACAACATCAACTTTAAAATGCTTCCATTCTCTATTGAATATATTAATAGCTTGATAAGAAGAATAAAAACCTGCTTTAGTATCTGACATCTTCTTAATGAAACATGTATTAGTATTAGTAGTTGTTAACTTTTCTTTAGCAATACTATCTCCAACATTCCAACCAGTGGGATTATCTGATTCAAGTCTACCAGTAACCCCAAAAATGGTTTTACCTTTTTTAATATAAGCTGCAGGATCTTCTACTCCAAAGCCTTTAAGTATTAATGATGTGTAACCACCTTTAGGAATAACTACATCCATATAACCAGTAGGATAAACAGTAGTTTCACCATTACTAGGCATAGCCCCTTGTTCAGCAACTCCATATTTTGTATACATTTTAGAAGTAGAAATAAAATCTTCTTTAGTAGCAGTAGCATCTTTAAATTTAAGATTATTAATAGCTTCGGTTACATCATCAATAGAAGATGTAGAATCAAGTTTATTAGTAGAAAATAAAGGTGCATTATTTAAGTTATTAATGACTTTTGTTCTAGCTTTAGAAAAATCATCTTCTATTTCATTAACTCTTCTATCTGGATTGTTAAAACCGTCTGTAGTTTTGCCAATAGAGTTAACAATCCAATCTATCTTTCTATTGGCAACGGGAAAAACCTCTTTTACAGCATCTTCAATATTAGTAGCTGAGAGACCCGTATCATAATTACTGAACTTAACATCAGTAGCTTGAATCTTTGCTGAATTAATACCATTATGAGTATGTGTAGATGCTTCATGTAAAGCAGTATCAATTAATAAATTATTTCCATTGAACAATTCATTGTCTGGCCTATCTCCTCTTTCAAATAAAGTCAAACCAATATTAGGTGTTTTATTTGCCATACATTTGTCCTCCTAAATTTATTTTAAGAGTAAAAAATTTGCACTCTTCATATTTACATATATATACTATTAGCCAATAATCTTATAACTTTCTCCCAGGTTTTCTATTTGCCACTCAAATAAGGTATCGCCCTTATTGTAAGTAGAATCTACTGTAGTTAGTGTTCCAGTTACTCCAAATATTATTTTTCCTTTTTGAATGTTTTCTGCTTTTAATTCTGGCTCCTTCGCTACAACATAATCCCTTTCTAAACATATATTATTGATTGAAGTTCCATTAGGATACTTATAAATGTTATTATAGAATTCACTAGGGCTGTATGTTTCCATGGTTCCTACTACCTTTTCTAATCCATTATAAGTCTTTTTATATGCTACCTTACCTTTTACTAAATATTGTGGCAAATCACCTGTAGTAGCTGTATCTAAGCTTACATTAGTTAAATTAGCAGTAGAATCTACAATATCTACAAAGGAGTTATCTACAGTAGCTCCACTATTCATAGCAGCATGGTTCTTAGTTGATTTTGCTAACTTATTCTTACTATCAACAAAGTTATTAATAACTAAATCAATAGATTCATTATCATAGCTTCTACCATTAGTAATAGTCGTAAGCTTATTTCTCTTTTTATCTGTTAATAGCATAGTATTTAACGTTTTGAACTGACTATTAATATCAGAAGTATTACTAAAGCCTAAAGAACTACTCCATACTAAATTCCCATCTATAACTCTATTATCTGATTCAATATCATCATGTAGATTATTTACTATAAGTTCATCTTTAAGTCTATCTACTGTTTCATAATCATAATTAAACTTATCTATATGAAATTTAGATTGAAGTAAGTATTTAGTCATGTATCTGTATTTATCAAAAACATCTGGTTTATTATTAGCTAAGAAGTCTTCAAAAGTAAATAAAAGGTTCATTTCGTCCCAAGTAATAGCATGTTCCCTAATATCATAGAAGGTAGAAACAAAGAATTTATTTTTTAATAAGATATGAGATGGCATTATATTATTTAAATCTAATAGAAGTTGTTTTCTAAGACCTGTATCAACATTAGAATTTTGAGGAAAAGTTAAAGAATAAACATAAGTATCTTCTTCATTAATTTTTATTTCAAAACCATAAAGTTTAGCTAAATCTAAGATGGTTTTATTAGTAACACTAGTTATCGGCATTAATCTTGATTTAATAATAGTTCTTCTTCTATCATAATCATCAGCAGAAGTATCTAATATTAACACTTTGTCAAAAGAGCATCTTTCATATTTAGCATATGGATCAGCATTATAAGGAAATAAAGTAAATCTAATAGTATGATAACCAGCATTTAAATCAATTTTTTCAAAGAATACAGTTTCATATACTTTAGATTGATAGTCTAAATAGTTCTCAGTATATTTTACGCCATCTATTAAGATTTCAAAACCAAAACTTTCAGTAGAAACAGAAGACTTATACATCTTAAAACCAGTGCCATAGAATTTAAATTCAAACCAATTCTTCTTAGTAGAATCAGCTCTCATAACTATACCATTTAGATCATTACTGAATTTACTATCTTCATCTCTTAAATCAACTCTTTGCCATTCACCAAAGTATTTAATAGTAGGATCACTTTCTTGAATGTAGTAGCTAGGAATATATCCATTATTAGCTATTCCTAAGCTTCTTTCCCACCAACTTAATCCCCAAGTTGCTGTATCTACATTGAATTGTTTTAATATATCTTCTTGTACTTCATCTATTAAGTTTACTTCTCGATTCTTAGATGTTAATAATTCTTTAACATATGGATCTTCTGCTATAAAACTTGGTAATTGACTTAACATATTATTAGTTGTAAGCATATATATCAATCCTTTCTAATTCTGCTATTTCAGTAGATGTAAGAGCTAAATCTTGTCCACTACTTAAATTATTTATTTTTACATCCTTATATTCTGCTATTTCAGTTATGGATTCTAATATTGCAATTATTTTGTTATAACTAACGGTTTCTTTAACAAAAGCAACCTCTTTTATATAAGCTTCTACTTTCTCAGTAATAACTTCTCTTATTTCATCAAAAGGTCTTGAACCAAATTGTTTAACACTAATGCTCAAAGTAAAAGGAACAGTAGTAGCTGTATCTACAGTAACCGCTACACCTATTGGTCTATTTTCTTCTATATTTTCAAGCACTTCTGATATTAAAGCAGAATTAGCAGGTTTCTTATTTGAATCAACTATAACTACTTTAACAGTTCCTGGTCCCTCCCAAACAGGTATAACCTTAACAGCACCTACGCCATTAACTTCATATGCCCAGTCTCTATAATGTTGTGCATTACCAGAAGCAGATGGATAATTAATCTTTTCAAATGTTCTAGTTCTTAGTTCTTCATCAGTTTCTAATAATCTTCCACCAACAAATCTTTCGCTATTTTCAACTTTAGTTACTCCACCTATGGATGTATTTAAGCTTTTAATAACATATGATTCTATATTGTATTGTTCTCCTGCTGATATAGCTTGTACTTTAACATCTACTGATTCAGAAATAATGGTAGCTTCTTCAATAGTTTCAAATTGAAGACCAGATATAGTTGATACAATTGTGCTAGTAGGTATTCTAGTACCTGCTGTCCCATAAAAAGTAACAATACCAATAGCTTTTTGAGAATCTTTTCTTTCAACACCAAACTCAAGCGATTTATTAGTAAGTCTTTCACCTTCTGCAGTAACTAAGAAAGCTTGACTAATTGCATAATCCATTTGACTATATAATCTGGCAATCTCATTAGCACTAGGACTAAGTAAGTCATGAGTAAAAGTACCTTCAGCAGTATCTATACCATTAGATATAGATTGCTTCATTCTATTAAGTATAAAACTTTCATTAATATTCTCAAACATTATATATTTACCTCCATAGTAGTATTTCCATATTTGGTTACAGCAACAAAGCTTAATTCCACTTTGTCTTTACCAATATTGGCTTCAAATTCTTCTATCTTAATTATATTTTCATTATCAAATAAAGCCTCTTCTGTCATTCTTTTAGCTTCACTCGTTAATGCAGCGGCACTAAAACCGCTACCAATTAAATCTTCATAATCTTGCCCATAATTAAAACTATAAGCCATATACTTCCCTCTTTGAACTAATAAAGTCTTAAATATCCATATCTTAATAGCTTCTAATCCTTCTGCCCATTGTGGACTACCATTAACCAGAGCAATTTTTCTCTCGGCAAAATCGTATTTATATTCTCTTGGTATAGACTCTGTAGTATCTGTACTTTCTTCTTTATATAAGTCGAACATATTAATTCTCCTTTCTTAATTTCACTCGTTAAAATTTCCGAGTAAGATTTTAACCAGTCAAAAATTGACCCTGTTATATTTTAGCTATAACTACATAGCTTTGTTTATCATTACTACTTAATACCACAACTATATCTCCAGCTTTTATTGCCCAATCAGTATATTCTATAGAGCCAGTAAAGCTACCAGTACCAACTACACTATTTAAACTACTTGCAGTATGACTATGAGAACCATGATTATGGCTGTCATTGTTTATAGTAGTCTTAACTGATACATTAACTGGCTCTAGATTTCCATTAGTTACTGTAGATGTAGCTGTAAGTCCTATGCTTTTACTAGGCATATTGTAACTACTGATAGTAGGAATATATGCAGTATTTAATTTTATATTAAAGCTACCATTTAATTTAGCTTGTCTCGTATGTGGCTTTAAATGTTCAGCCACCCTAACAAATGATTCATTAAGTTCTAACCCATCTACTCCAACAATAAGAGGATTTATAGACTTTATAGTTCCTAATTTAAGTCCTGGTGGATTATTAACAGCTCCTTGTAAAGCCATAATACCTAATAAATCACTATATGGATTATTAACCGTTGCCATAATATCTTCCTCCTATCTTAACCTGGGTTAACATCTGCACCATGCCCAGGAATATTAGTGTGATACCAAGTGTTTAATGTAGCATTATTTTTAATTCCAGAATCACTTCTTGATGAACTATCACTTGAATTATCTCCACTATCATTTTTTTGTAATTCTTCTTCAAGCTCCTTTTCATCCATTAAATTCTCAAAGTTTAAAGTAAGTGTCATATTATGAACACCTTGATTCCAGGTATGACTATCACTATCTATATAAAACTTGCCTATAAGACCTGTATGTTCATCTCTAACATAAACAATATTTCCTGCAATACAACCTGGATGCCCAAATGCTTTAGCTTCTGCCTTTCTCTCCAAATCAGAAAGTTGTTTCTTAGCTAAAGCTCTATTATCTTTTTCTTCTTCATAAGTCAATGTTTTTTGAAGTTTACCATACTTATTTATCCATGTACTGTTTTGTTCAGTAAGAACTATAGTTCCATCATCTGATTTATAAACTATAACACTATTAATCATCTTCTCTAAAGATTGGTCATATTTAATGTTTTGTAAATTATATTTTGGGTCAAGTATTACATTAGCTTGAGATGTTCCTTTTTCTATTACATGAAGCTTACCATTCATCATTCTAGGCATATATTTTTTACCATTTTGTTTAGATGCATGTGTATATGAAGCTTGAATAACATCATAAGGAGTTTGTCCTAAAGCAATATAATTTCTACTGCATCCTGTAGAAGCTAAACTTCCTGCAGTAATATTAAATTCACTACATAATTGTTTAGTAACAGCTTCTGGAGTAACACCAGTATATACTTTAGCAATTTGGCTCTTAGTCATGTAGATTAAATCATCATAGCAAGTTATCTTTAAAAATTGAGAAGAACTATCTATATTTTTCGACCAAACTATTCCTCTGAACAATTCTAAATCATATTCATATAACCTAACCTTATCTCCTACTTCTATATTAACTCTGTCATAATTCATATCATTAGTAGGGTAAAGAATACCTATATCTAAAGTCCTAGCAACTTGTTGATAATCTCCAGACCAAGTTATGCCATCTACATAATCAGTAATATCATAGGAGACATTTGATTGATTTTTGTATAATATTATCTTCATATCTAATCCTCCTATGGTATTTTTACTATTTCCCCACGATAAATAATATTTGGGTTTCCAGATTTCATAGGCTTATTAGCATTCCATATAGTAGACCACTTAGAACCATCTCCATAGTATTTCTTGGCTATTCCCCATAAAGTGTCATTGGCACCTACTGTATGAGTTCTAGTACCTACACTTGTAGCTTGATTAGTTATGCTAGGTTCTGTTTTATTAGATGTAGTTTGATTAACTATAACATTATTATTTTCTATTACTTTAGGTATAGTAACCTTTCTATATTGTCTAAAGGTAATGATAAAATTAACATCATTGATACCATTGTCTACACCATAATC
Organism: Clostridium celatum; assembly: GCF_021412605.1. NCBI lineage: Bacteria > Bacillati > Bacillota > Clostridia > Eubacteriales > Clostridiaceae > Clostridium > Clostridium celatum. The sequence goes on along the minus strand of NZ_JAJKGM010000004.1, from coordinate 35,355 downwards.
AAATTTATCTATAAGACATTCCATATTAATATCAGTATCAGTAATTAACAACTTAGTAGTTTTACCACTATCTCTCCATCTATTAATCATTTTAACAACATCCCAAGGCTCTCCATAAGAACATTTATATTTTCTACCAGTCTTAGGATTAGGAAAGAAAGATTGAATTGTAATAGTATCCAAGTTTTTAGGCCCCCATAGTGCTAAATCTCCAGTTTTATAAACATTAACATCTTGATGATTATGTGAACTTGTTAGTGTAAATTCAGAAGGAGGAGCAGGTAGTTGATACTTTTCATTACCTTGTATAAACCAAAATTCCATATTAATTCTCCTTTCACTTTGTATAGAAGAGAAAGCATTTTTACTCTCTCCTCTATACAAATATATATACTTCTAAATAAAAGATTTTACAGAAGTATTCTCCAAAGTTTCTTTAAGTCTTTGAACTACAAGTCTAGCAGTAGCATCTGGATCTCCACTACCATTTACACTAATAGATATTGTATTAGTAATATTCCCTCCAGTACCTAAAAGACCTGCATCCATTTGAGTAGCTTGTCTTGATGTTAAGATTCTTTCACCTTCATGTAGAGAAGCTTTATATCCATCATAAGGAACTCTATCTTTACCATAAGCATTTTGAGAGCTATCATCTTCACCACCAAACCAGTTAAATGGATTCCATTTAGAATCTTTAACTTTGTTCATCAGATTGCTAAATCCTTCTACAGCTTTATCTAGCCATCCACATATTTTTCCAAGAATATCAGCTATTCCTTCAAAGATTGGATCGATTATATTCCATAATTCTTCAACTACTCCTGCAATTGGAGGCCATGCTACTACAAATATATCAGCTATTAATTGTGCTAAAGAACTAAATAAATCTAGTGCAGGTTGTAGATTGTTCCATACATTTAATATAGTTTCTTGAATACTAGGCCATATATCAGCAACAGTTTGTCCTATCACTTGTATGATTTGGTCAACAGCACTAAATACTGGTTGTAACTTTTCAACTACATCTTTAATTATTTGAGCAGCTACATCTATAACACCTTGGACTACAGGCCATACTGCTATAGCTGTTTCTTTAAGTGTATTAAATATTGGAGCAACAAGCTCTAATATTGGTGCTAATCCAGAAATGATATCAGCTATAAATTTAGCTGTTCCTTCTATAATTCCACCCATGCCACCAAAGCTTTCAGAAGCAGAATCAAATAGTTTACCATACTGTTCAATTATTGTATCAAAAACTGGTGATACAGCCTCTCTTAATTTTTCTGCAGCATTTAATAAGTTTTCTATGATAGGGAAGTTAGAACTATCTCCTGCCATTAAATCACCTATAAATGAAGCAATAGTAGAAAATGCTCCAGTAAACTTAGTTGCAAAATCTCCATTAATAAAGTCAATAGCTTTTTCTAAAGTATTTTTCAATATATCTTGAAATGGAGTAACTGCATCAACCATCATTTGTCTGAATTGACCTGTGAAAGTAGACCATCTACCTGCCAAAGTTCCAGCTAAAGCATCTGCTCCACCATCAAATGTTTCAAATAAAGCTCCTCCAGAAGATGTCATCTTGCCAAATGCAGTTAATAATTGTTCATTAGTTAATGAATCTGATTGTCCTGGAACTCCTGCAAGAGTTTTTAATTCATCTTGAGAAATCTTAAAACCAAACTCTTTCATTCTCTCTGTTTCTCCTACAGCTAAGTCAGCTATAGCTTCTGCAGCATCACTCATAGTCTTACCTGGATTTAATGCTGCCATATCTCCAACTAATTTAACCATTTTTTGAATTTGACTACCATCTGTACCATATCCAAATATTTGTGTCATTCTATTAATAGCTGAATACACTTCTGCATTACCAAATGGAGTAGAATTAGCAAATTTAGTTCCCCAATCAAATAACCCAGTAGCTCTTTCTTTAGCTTGATCCATAGTAATAGTATTAGTACCATTAGTTTTAGCATCATCTACAGATATAAAGTGTGTCATAGAAGTAATGTATTGTTCTTGAGTAGCCATATCTTTAACACCAACAGCTACTGCTGCAGTAAATGCTGCTGCTATTGCTTTAGCAACTCCACTAGCTATAGATTTTACTTTATTAAATGCAGAATTTAAACCACTAACTATTGCAGAACCTGCTGCTCCTGCTGCAGATTTAAATGCTGACATAAACTTAGAAGCTGCATTTTTAGCAAAATTAGTTACTTTAGAGAAAGCATTTTTAATTGGTTGAGGTATTGCACTAGCTACTCTACTAGCTGCACTCTTAACTGAATTGAATGCAGAAGATATTTTTGATTTTATAGCATTAGCAACTGTAACTATAGGCTTAATTGCTTTTGTTGCAAAATAAGTGAAGAAATAAACTCCTCTATCACAAGCGTACTTGAATGAATAAGCTAATTGCTTTGCTTTATTACTAATAGCTTCGATTTTAGATATGGCTGTTTGCTTTAAGTCGTTGAATGCAGTTTTACCTCTTTGAATCATTTGTGAGAAAACACTATTATTCCATTTTTGTCTAACCCATTCAGCAGCAGTTCCTAATGCTTGTTTCGCATCTTGAACCATTTCTTTAAATGCTGATGCAGACCAAGCAGCCATTTTAGCAGTAGATGATTGCCATTCTCTAAAGAATCCTATATCACTAGGAGCAGTTTTCCAATTTTTTAAAGGATTTAATTTGCCTAACTCTTCCAACTTTGTCTTTTGATGTTCAATCATTTTGCCTAATTTTCCATCAATATCAGCGAATATACCATCAGAGTCAATACTTATGTTCCCCCATCTTTGAATCGCACTTCCAATTCTTCGAGATCCAGAAGCCATTGCATCAGCAAATCCACTTGTAAAACCTGTTCCAAGTCTTTTTGCAACATTCATTATACTTGACCCCATATTTTTTAATCTGTCTAATATAGATAGATTGTTAGTATTTGTACTAACAGGAGTATTATTTACAGTAGTATTTCTTCTTAAAGCTGCTACACCTGCAAGTCCAACTCCTGCACCAGCTAAAGCACTAGCACCAGAAGCAGCTTTCATAAGTCTACTTGTATTAGCTATAGCTGCCATAGTATTAGACATAGCTTGTAATTTAGGTAAAGAAGCTGATAATCTTGTACTTAAACCTTTCATGGATGAATTTATAGTAGAATTCATCTTATTAGACATTTCAAACATATTTCTGCTTATATTGTTCATTGTCTTAGTCACATTTTCAGTGGCTTCTATCTTAATAGTTTTAGATTTAGGTGTAATTCTATTTATATTAGCTTCTACATTTTTAAAACTTGAACCAAGTTTAGCTTCTACTTTAACAGTAGTTTTAGATATATTATTTAATTCAGTCTTTAATTCTTTTGTCTTTTTAACGGCTTGATTAAGACTTTCTATTAAACCTTTATTCTTTAGCAGCAATTCTGCTGCATATGTTTTTGCCATATCAATCATTTCCTTTCTTAAATTTAGTTAATTTTAAATATATAAAAATAAGAGGCACTAACTCTCTATTAATGAGAATCAACGCCTCTTTATATATGTTAGCTTAATTGCACGTATAACATATTAAATAATAGTTGCCCTATAAGAGAATATGGATCTTTACAATCTTTAACCATCTTAGCTGCATTTTTAAACTGCTCTTGATTGTCCTCTTCTCTTTTTTCTATAAATACTTTTAATATATCTTGATCTATTAATTCCATATTAAAATATTCACTAGGCTTATTTATATAATTATGTTTCCATAACCAATAAGCATGATAAAACTCAACATCTTCTACTACTTTTTTTTAATTTTCTTTTTCTCCTCTGGAGTTAACTTAGAAATATCCATAATAGCTTCTGATAACTCCATTATTTCACCAGTTAAAAACATTTTATTCATTAGCTCTTTATAATTAGGTGCATTAAAATGTCTTTGTAATTCCTTATCAGTAAGTTTTGGGTCAATAAGTCCCATTTTAACAGCTAATTGAGCTGCCTCTATACTTGATTCAGCAGAATGATCTCCAGTTTCTCTCAAAATCTCTTTAAACTGATTCATATCTATAGCTTGTACAGTACATAAAAATGGTTCTCCTAAAGCTTCTGATAATCTTGTAAGTTCAACTTCCTTAGTAGGCTTTTTAAACTTATCTGTATTGCTTGATAATAATAATGATAGTGCTTTATTTGACATATTATTGTCCTCCTAATTTTTATCCTCTATTCATATCTATATATATACTTTTCAGTTATTTTTTTGTACCTTCATAAAAAACATATAGGTTATTAAAAATACTTTCAGCTATTTATTTCTAAATATAAGATAAATTTAATCTCTCATATCTTATATTTTATTATTAAATTCTACTTATATTAACAAAATTATCATTTTATAGTATAATATTGTTAATACTTTTAAGGAGGATACTACTATGGAAATACTTGATTACAAATTAGATTTAATTGAATATAGATTAAAAGGATTTAATAAATGCCTTGGTTATATTAATACACGTCCACTTCCTGATAGAGTTATAGAGCATCTTTTCAAAAAAATGTGTGAAAAACAACCCTGGGAAGTAAGTTATGTTGATAGTTGGGGTATGCCAGAATATGATTATTCACCAAAAAAATTCTTTATTCACTTTGTTTCAATTGATAAAACAGTTCAAAAATTAGATATTTTTTATGATATTATAGAATTGGATACACTAGCTTCAGTATATTATGGACAAGAAACTTTAAGATTCTATGTAAAACATGAGAATGGTGATTTATTCAAATCATTTGAGTATACACGCTATTCCAAAGAAACTAAACTAGATTATGTTTTAAATTATAGTGGTGAACTCATCGGTGCCATTATTGAAGTCATTCCTCAAAAAGAAAAATCTACTTTAAGAAGTTCCTCTTATTCAGATTATGATATATATTCCACTGATGACTTTATGAGAGATAATGGTTATAATCCTGATAATGATACAATAGAAGATATGTATAATTTAGATTAAATATAAAGATCAGACAAGCTATATTTTATTACTTGTTTGATCTTTATATTTTCCAACCTTTTATTTTAACAACTCTTCTAATATCTTTACTTTTTCTTCATCACCCATACTTTTAGCTACGTTTAATACTACTTTTATTAACTTCCCATTTGGCTCTAATCCTAAAGCTCTCTTTTCACTCCAACCTCGTTTTAATCTTAAATCAACTAAATCTCTGTTTAAATTAAGCATCCTACACCAATCTGCAATAGAGCTGCCTCTATAATAATGATTATTGCTTCTGTTATTTGCTTGTTCTAACTTAGTTGCCCATCTACAATTTTCATAATTATAATTCCCATCTACATCTATTCTATCTAAAGTAGTATCTTTCTCTCCATACATAGAAACATGTTCTTCATATTCTTCTCCCATATCTTTATAGAATTCTTTAAAATCCTCCCATCTTGGATCATATGTTATCCCCCTTCCACCATATCTATGATAATTATGATAATTTTCACTATTACATCTATATTTCATAGAACACCAAGACCTATATATACTCCTATACCTCATTCCATGTTCTATTCTACCTTCTCTACATCCACAACTTATTACAGATTCATTTTTAATAGAAGTATATAAAATACTTTTCTCTGTTCCTGCTTTACAATCACATTTACATATCCAATATGTTTTTCCATTTCTTTTTCCATCATACCTAATAGCAGTTAAATGTCCTGATACTAATCCTGTTATATCATCAAATCTACATCCACAAGTTTTATTCTTAGGTTTTCTTTTTGTTAAATAATCATAACTCCTGATACATTTATTATTACCACAATCACATTCACATAAATATGTCTTATCTCCATTATCTTTTAATACTCTTAAATGTCCTATTTTTTGTCCTATTTCTATTTTTTTCATTATATACACCACCTAATTAAAATTAGATGTTCTTATAGTTATAGTTAACAAAAAGTAGGCTTACTAGAATCTACTCTATTAAACCTACTTTAACTTTTTCAGCTATTACATCTGGTAATAACCTTATTAAATATTCTTTTTTTATATTATTAGATAAAGATATTTTTTCAACAACTATAGCTGGTTCAATATGGTCTTTCATTATTAAATCTAACATATCCATAATCAAATCTATTCTAGTTTCTTTATCTAATATATCAGTTTCAGTAATATATTTTCTTTTATCCATATGAAACACCTCCATATGAATTCTTGCCAATATATATATAACTATTCAATATTTCACAATAAACTTAATTTTGCTTTTTTTATTAACGAAGATCTACAAACAAAGCTTCTAGTTAACTTGATACAAAAATGTATTCTCTATCTTTTACATTAATATTTTATTCCAGATTATTATCTACAACTTCAAACTTTGGTAAGTTATTAATCAAATCTACAGTTTGAATTGATACATTAATTATTCTTAATAATAAATTAAATATGTACTGTTCATCATCAGAAAATAAATTAGGATCATCAACAATTCCTGATGCTTTATCTATTTTTACTTGATATTGATCCATAATCCATTCGATAGCTGATTTTCCATTAACAACATACTCATATGCCTGTATTGGTATATTTGAAATTGTAATATCATTATTAAATATAATCTTATCTAGTTCTCCCTTTTTAGGATGTTTCATTTTCTGAACCTTATATGAAGGATTAATCTTTGTATCTATTTTAACATTCAAATATGGTTCTACTTCTTCGTAATTCAAATGCAAATTAGCTAATTGATATCCTGTCTGAATATATTCTTTTTTGTTCTTTAAAATAGGAATTCTAGGTATTTCTTTAAATAAATCATTTTTATATACTTTCTTATATTGTGGAGAATGTAGAACTGCATATATATAATAAAACAACTCTTCTTTATTCATTCCAAAATGTTTAACAACTGAATCCACTTCATTATTATAATAATCCCTATTCTCATTTAACTCTTTATTTATCTGATTAACAAAAACTTTTCCTGTATCCATAAGATGAAAATTAGGAATATAATTACCCATAATTACTGAAAATTCTCTCTTAGAGCCTAATCCTAATGTTTGTATATATTTAAAGTTTTTATGGTCAATATTAAAGTTATGATATTTGCTAGGCATTTCAATAATATCATTTTGATAATATAACCATTTCTTACAGAAAGGTCTATATTGACTTAAAACAACATTACTACTATCAGCATTAATAATTTGCGATTTTTTAAATTTATTTTTTAATGCTCTACTCCAATTTATAAATGTTCCATTAGTATTTACTAAATCAATATTACCACTTTGCCCTATATTTTGAAGACGTTCAATTTCTGAGTTATAATTTTCAATCATATACTCAGCATTTTTAATTGTTTTTTCCTTGGAGAATCCATAAACCCAATAATCTCTACTAGTTGTAACTCCAATCATCATTTCATTGAATATCTTATTGTTTAATTCAGAGTACAATGGTAAATATGATTGAAAACTATCATCTCTTTGATTTAACCAATCATTATTTTTATCGGGTATTATTTTACTCCACGAAATCGCATCAATTGTTTTTAGCCTAGAAATAGTCTCTAATTTTTCATTTCTTCCTAAATAATCTCCTATATCATGATAATAAATTTCGTGCTTTTCAGATTCATCTTTAACAAGTATCGTAATAGCAACGGAAGTTCTACTTCCATCTCCAAATATATTACCAGCTTCTTTTCTTCTTTGCTCTCCAGCTGTTCTAGCATCTCCTCTAAGATTAAAAATATAAATATAATTAAATTCATCATACCAGCATTTTCTTAGACCATCAGTCGCTTGACTATCTATAAATGATCCATTTGAAATAAATCCTATAACACCTTTTTTCCCAATTCTATCAGCCGCCCATCTAAATGCTCTAATATAGCTATCATAAAGAGTTTTTTTCATTTTAGCCTTAGTATATTTAGCATATGTATTTGCTATTCTTTCATCTAAACATGGGTATTCATTATTGGCATTATTATCATTTTCATTGGATTGACCTGCTGAATATGGCGGATTACCAATTATCACATATATATCTTCTTTCTGTTGCCTTTCAATTCTTTTATTATTTTCCTTTAACAATTCATCATCATATCTCGTATTGCTTTCAGTTGTTTGAAATGTATCAGTCAATACAATTCCTTCAAAAGGCTTATAATCACCTTCTGTTACTGAATGGAAAGTTTCTTCAATATTAATTGCTGCAATATAATAACTCAAAAGTACAATTTCATTAGCATGAAATTCTTTCATATATTTTCTTAATAAATCTTCCTTAGAAATCAATCCACTTTGTAATAATCTAACTATAAATGTACCAGTTCCAGTAAATGGATCTAGTATATGAATTCCTTCCTCGCTAATATTTTTTCCAAAATATTTTTTTAACACATCATTAATAGATTTAATAATAAAGTCAACAACTTCAACAGGTGTAAAAACTATTCCTAAACGCTCAGTTGTTTCTTTGAATCCTGTTCTAAAGAACTTATCATATAACTGAATAACAATGGCTTGCTTTGCTTTAAGATTATCAATTCCTTGTGCTCTCACACGAACACTTTCATAAAAGTCTTCTAAACATTTTTGTTCTTTCATAAGTCCGTTCTCATCCATAACTTTTAATACAGAATCCATCGCTCTTGAAACAGGATTATCTTTAGCGAAACTATAAGTTTCAAATAATGCTTCAAATATTGGTTTTGTAATTAAATGTTGTGCTAACATCTCAATTGCTTGTTGCTCTGAAATAGAATTATTAATGTTATGTCGCAATTCGGCTAAAAACTTATAAAATTCATTATACTCCTTACTATTTGTATCTTCTATCATTATTTTAATACGCATAATATGTTGTTGAGCAATTTTGGCAACATCTTTCGACCACTCTTCCCAATATCTTACATTACCAACTTTTTTAACTATCTTCCCATATATTGCACGTTCTACATCTGAAATTTCTTCCTCATTAAAATTAAATGCTATTTGTTCGTCTTTACCTGTTTGAATTTGAAATCCGCCTTCACTCTCATCCGGTGCATCTCCTACACCAATAACTTCTAATTGTTTAGGTTTATTCTTGTTTAATTCTAATTTATTAATTATTGCATCAAAACGCTCGTCTATAGACCTTAAAGCATTTAAAACATCCCATACAACCTGATATCTTTCATTTTTATCCAATACCGAATTTTCATCAGCACCTGCTGGTATTCCAATTGGAAGAATAACATAACCATATTCTTTTCCATCAGCTTTACGCATGACACGACCTATCGCCTGTGCAATATCAATACGTGATTTACGTGGTTTCAAAAACATAACCGCATCTAAATCTGGAATATCAATTCCTTCTGTTAAAAATCTAGCATTAGACAGAATACGACATGTGTTAGGAGGTACATAAGCTTTAAGCCATGATATTTTCTGATTTTTCTCTAATGCATTCATTGACCCATCTGCATGATCTATTTCTACCTTCACTACTCCAGGTTTGTACTCCCCGCCATTAAGATAATGATCTACAACTTCAGTAAACATTTCCTTTATTAATTTTGATTCTCGAATTGTTCCTGCAAAAGCAATAGCACGTTTCATTGGATTATATTCAATTATATTTGAATTACTCTTACGTTTAATTAATCCATTCCAGCAACCAATAATCTTGGTAACATCATCAAATTCGAGTTCATTGTCTTTATTATTTGCAAGCAGGTTTTGAAACTTACGAGCAATAACATTTTCATCCACAGCTAAAACCATTACTTTATAATCGGTTAATATACCATTCCTTACTGCATCCCCAAATCCAATTCTATAAAACTCTGGTCCATATATCTCTTCATCATTCATATCAGCTATAACTATTGACATTTCAGTAGCTTTTTTTCTTGCATCTTCACCGTAAATTCTCGGTGTAGCAGTCTGATATAAACGTTTTATTCCCTTTACATTATCTTTATTATGTATTTTTACAAACGCACTAGCCTCCTTTCCACTTTCTGTTGCCCCAGTAGTACGATGGGCTTCATCACAAATTATTAAATCAAATTCATAGAAGTCATTCTTTTGTGCTTCAATTATTACATCTATAGATTGATATGTAGAAAAAACAACCAAAAATTTACTTTTATTGTTTGAAGCTTCTAGTTTTCTTTGATATTGTAAAAGTTTACTGTAATCAGTAGTTGCCGGATATCCTAAATCAACAGCAGTTATATCTTCGAGATCATTTTCACCTGTTGTATTTTTTGTTACTTTTCTATCTGAGCATACTGCAAAAGTATCCATATCATCATTATACTTTGAATCTGCTGTCCAACTTCTTAGTGATTGTGAAAGTAACTGAATGCTAGGTACTAAATATAGTACTCTAAATACTCCCTCTTTTTGCTCCGCCATCTCCTCAGCTATTACCATGGAAGTATATGTCTTTCCTGTTCCAGGTGCCATAATCAATTTTCCTCTATCATTATATATAAAACCATTAATTACAGCTTCTATTGCTGGTATCTGATGTGGCCTAGGTTTTTTTGATGATTTTAGCTTAACTTGTTCTGGTTTTTCAAATGAAAACTTCGACCAATCAATTTGACTATAATATAATTGTGATAATCCAATTCTTACAATGCTTTTATCTCTATTTAATAAAGCTTGATTAGCATTTTTGCTCCATTTATCAGTTGTAGTGATTATTATACCCTCAGAATAGTAGCTTTTACCTACTTCATTCAAAAATGAATCTATATGATATTTTTGTATTCTCGTGTCCTTTGAATAATACTTACATTGAATTGCAACTAACTCTCCATTCTCCCTATTTAATGCTACTAAATCTACCCCTGTATCGGCCTTTGGAATATTATATTTCTCTGGTACATCCTTTAACATCCACACTTCTTCAAATAATCTAGCATACATAGGTTCTGTTTTAAAATAAGCCTTTACTAATATCTCAAATAATGTTCCACGATCACGTTGGCTCATATCTTTGTGTTCTAACTCTCTAATAATATCATCAAAGGTTTTATTGTCCATTTTATATTGATTTGATTCCTTCATTGTTACCTCTCTTACATACTTTTTCTAAAATATATTTATAAATTATAAATATGTTAAATATTCCGGCTATAATCACTAAAATATTTAATTTAATACATATAAAAAAAGAATACTCTATTAACCAAAAATTTTCAACTATTCTGCATTTATACTCATTTGTGTATTAATATTATATACTATTCTGTTACTAACTAATCTTTAATTTAAAATAAAAAAGACCTGCATTTTCTGCAAGTCTTAAATGTTATTATATTGAATCTAAATAATCATAATTAGAAAAACTAAATGGTATTTCAAGCTTCATTGTAGCTCCAACTTCTAAATCAACAATTGTTAAATCATCAAAGCATACATCCTTTAGTACAACTCTTTCTTGTCCATCAACTGCTGGATCATTCAATTTATATATTAATGTATAGTATCTTTCTTTACCAGTTTTCATTGTATCAGCAACAGCTTTTTGAAATCTGGTAGATACTTTATGCATTGATAATGAACCTGAACCTTTATATCCAACTACTTTTCTATGTTGAAAAAGATCACCAGCAAACTTTAAATCTTCTGTTTGAAACTCAACTTTTGCTTGTAATGCTGTAGCTTCTGCTACCATTTCATCATCTAACCAGATTTCAACAAATGTTCCGTTCAATACATTTTGTCCTTTTAAATTGCCCATTATGAGTTACCTCCGTACTTCTATTATTTTAGTTTCTAAAAATAACTTTCACATTATAAAGCTATTATTATTTGAATATCTTCCATAACATCTAGTGGTCTAATAGTAGCTTTTAAGAATACTTTATCTCCAGAATTGGCTTCTTTAACTTCTACATCGCTCATACCATCAACATATCTGTTATTAGCCTTTAAGTAAGATATCTTAGAATCTAAGTCATATTCACAAATATTTTGTCCACTTGCAAGTAAGCTTTCTTTTTCTAATTCAGAGAAGTACCCATTAATTGCAGATATTAAAAGACAAGTGTTATCATAACTATTCGCTACTCTACCTATATAATTATCTTCTGCAGTATATCTTATATCATCAGATACTAAATCTAAGATATCTATAAGCTTTATCTTTTTAAATTCTTCTGGCTTATCTTCTGAAACAGTTGTTAAAGAATTAATAGCTCTTGCTATTTTGCATTTTCTACCATCATTAACAACTATAAGTTTACCAGCATCAACTGCAGCATCTTTTTCTTCATCAGTTAAAGCAGGAACATCATCAACTTCAGCTAAAGTGAAGAATGTAGCTGATGTATTCATTGGAGTACCAGCTAATATACCAGCAATTCTTGCAGTATATTTAGAAGCAGTATAAGTTTTGGAACCAACTACTATATTATCAGTAGCGAAGTTTATAATACCTTCATGATTAGCTGCACAATTAGGTAAAACCGCCTTTATTTTCTTTCTTTTATTGTCTCTTTGAGCCTTAACCCATCCTGCAACTGATTGAACATCAGAAGTAGTAACACCTGGAACAGCTAAGTAATCAAATGTTAAAGTTTCTAAAGCTTTAAATGCCTTAGTGTAGTCAGCTTCACTAGTAGCAATTACAGAAGCAATTACTTTTCTTGGAGCATTAGTTCCACCAATGAATGCATCTTGTATATATTTCTTATTATCAGCTGATAAACCTTCTGGAATATCTGAAACTGAATCAATGTGATAAGTGCCAACTGCTGTATCTTTAAGAATTAAAGCAACAATCCCTCTATCACCTCTTTTAACTGCATTAGCAGCAATGCCTTTAAATATTACACTTACTTTTGGGAATGCCATTATAAGTACCTCCGTTATCTTTTAATTTTGCTATGAGTATACTTCATATGAAGTTCTTGCATAAGTTCATATAACTCTGTAGAACTTAAATGAGTATCTGTAATTGCATATCCAAACTCTAATCTTAGAGTCATATATAAGATATCATCTCTGATTAAAAATTCAGTAGATGTAATTTTCTTATAATCTTCTTTATCAACCTTTAATGTTCTGTAAAAAATCCTTTCTAATACATTCCACACAGGATATATTTCCAATGTAGATACATTATTAAAATCATCTTTTTTACCAAAATACATTATTTGAAATGTCATTTGTCTATTTTGTGCTGTAAAGTTCCAATCTGTATCTCTACTATTCACAAGCTCTATATAAAAACTTGGTCTAACAAAGCCTTGTGGTAAATTATCTATATATATTGGACATTTAGGATATTCTTTTGCTATAGTTTCACATATAGCATTTAATATATTAATCATATAATCACCTATTTAAATATCGGTAAATTTTCTATAAAGTCTTTAGCTTGTCTATCTAATTTAGATTCTGCATTGTTCATCCCATTTTCAAACATATGAGATCCTTTTATAAATTTAGTTTCTATCATCTTATCAAGAACAGGAACAAATCTCTCCTCTTGCATATGTCCATATTCAACATCATCAGCGTAATCTTCACTAGAATCTATAACTGCTTTATTACCAAATATAGTTGCTTGTATACTATTTTTAAGCTTTCCTGTTTTAACAGGAGTAACAGCTTGAATTTCTTTCTTAGCTGTTTCAGCCATATCTTCTAAAATCTTTGGTGTTTGCTTTTCTATATAATCAATAGCTTTTTGTAAATCACTTATTACTGAATCTAATCCACTCATAACTAAGCCTCATTTATTATAGATAATTCTACTTCAATATGATGATTCATTGGTTTATACACTAAACCAACTAAATACTTCTCATTATCTACATATATTACATCTCCAGTTTTTATTTCAGTATCTATTTCAAAATAACCTCTGAAATTTATAGATATTTCTTTATGACTTTCAGTGTTATATATGTAAGATGAACTTTTTCTGGTTAATCTACATGGATATTCTATTTCTTTCTTTATTGATTCTGGACGATTATATTTGTTATCATATGATGTTTCTATCTTTATAATTTTAGCTATTTGATACAAAGTAGATGCAAATATCTTATCTTTATTCATATTTGTCACCTCTTAATAAAATCTTACATGCCTATAATTAACTAATTCTTCATCATATTTATCTAAATGAAAAGTTATAGAATCTGATAAACTTGTAGTAGTATATGTTGTTGTCTTATTTTCGGTTGAATATTCTACCTTATAATCACCTATAGTTACAGATTTAATTGGTCCACCTGGTTTAATTTCTTCATCTGTTACTTCATCACTTACTACCGTATGATTTGGTTCATAGGATATATATACATCTGCTGCTATTTGTGCTATCAATAATTGAAAATCATAATCTTCTAATACTTTAATATTATCTTTATCTATATTACATAATGCTTTTACCTTCGCTATTACTAACTCAATTACTAATGATAATAATTCATCTTTACTATAATCATTTACTTTTATCTGTAACAATCTCTTTACATTATTTAATATCATTTATTCAACCTCCCTATTTAGGTTGTATATGAAGAAGAGGGATTATCTCCCTCTAAATTAATTACTTACTTCTTGTAGCTTTAGCTACTACTGGCTTTAATACACCAAATGCTTCTGGTTTTATTACTAAGAATCCAACTCTCATAGTAGCTCTTATTGCAACCATATCTTGTTCAAATAAATTTATATCTCCAACTGTACCTTCTTCTGAAACCTTATATTCAATTTCATCTAAAATACCAACATAAACTTTATCAAAATCTCCAGCTATTAATTCTGCTTTACTTCTATCAAAATGCTTAGTATAAACAATTGCTTCTCCATGCATTCTTGCAGGTTCTCCACTTACCTTATCTTCCACAACATAATTTAAAGCTGCAGTTTTATCATTTCTTATCTTAGCTTTTAACGTTCTTGGAGCAATAAACCCATTTGGTTCTAAATCTTCCGCTTCAATTAATCCCATTAAGTTAGAAGCATCTTCAAATACTTGACCTGTAGCAGTTAGTGCATTACCTTCTGCTAATTCAAATATAGATTTTCCTTCACCATAAAACTCACTTGAATCAAATAAAGTACATGAATCAATTTTTGCTGCAAAAGCATTTGCTATAGAAGTTCTAACCTCTTGAGGAATATTTATAATTCCATCTGCTAAAGCTTCTCTTGTAGCTGGTACTATAACAGCAACTTTCTTAGCTTGTAATTCAATGTTCTTCCATGAAGCCTTATCTACAGTTATTTTTTGACCTTCACCAATAACATAAGCACCAGGTTTATCTAATTCCACAGGGAATTCCATAGTAGGTGCATCCATTTCCTTTACTTGTGCTAATTGAAGCATTACTGAACCTTCAGCAACATCCTTTATAATTTCTGTTGTTAATTCTGCAGGTATTAACCCTTGAAGTTCTTGTGTTGAAATATTATTTGTAGCCATCTTGTCTACCTCCGTATAAAAATTTCTTATCTTACTCTTTTAGATTTTATAGCATCCATTAGGCTTTCTCTTTTTTTATTAGAAAAACCACCTGTTCCACTTTTAGGCGACGGTGTAGCAATTCTTTCATTAACTTGCTTATTTACAGCATTATCAAATAGCTCTTTTAACTTAGCTATATTATCTTTTATTTCTTCTGCTGTATTTGCAATTACATAATTCGCAAATCTTGAATCTAATCCAGTTAAAACTAATTCTCTTTCAGTTTGATTTAAAAGCCTTTCCTTTTCTAATTTTTCTTTTTCAGCGAAAAATTCTTGCTTCTCTTTTTCGAACTTAGCCTTTTCTCTCTCAGCTGCTGTCATTTTTGCTAACCTATCAGCTTCCTCAACAGCTTTAGCTTTTTCCGTCTTAATTATTTCTAATTGTTGCTCTTTCCACTTCTTATGAGCTGATGAAACTCTTCTATCTCCCTCTCTTTGCAGTAGAGCTTCTAATTCCTCTTTAGTTTGTGGTAATACTACTTGATTATCTATACTTTCCATCCCTTCTAATTGAGTTACATCTTGTCCCTCTTGTGAAGTTATATTATTATCCATCTTATAGTCCTCCATATTAAATATTATGTTGAGTTAAAAAAGGAGATTGAAAGTAATATCCACTCTCCTTGCTTATTCGTTTATATATATATACATTATTTTTTATTTATTTCACTATTAGTTTGAAATTTTAGTTTTTAACTTATTGAATACTACCTTTTATACCTATCGCCACTCTATTAGGATCTTCAATAATTGTTACTTTACTTAACACATCAGTTAAAGCCTCTTCTGTCATAGTATCAACAGTTAAGCCAATCATTGAAAGAATTTCTGCATCTTCTTTAACATTTGTAGGTAAATTCCTTGAAAATCTAAGACTAAATGAATTTGAATCTTCAACTATATTCTTTTGAATATTTAAAGCTCTCAAAACTAACCGTAACCTTTGGAATAAGCCTTGCTCTAGTTTTCTTTCCTTAGCTCCAATTAATTGTTCAAATCCCCACGTTCTTTGCTTTATAGCTACACCTGAATCATTAGTATTGGTTTCTGTATCTACAAAATTAGGAACTTGAGAAAACTTATGAATATTGTCAATAAGCTTGTCTAGGTGGGCGTGTACAGAATCTGTATTTAAATCTTTAGTAATAAAATCTACTCCTGCATCACATGATTGAGTTGTAGGTAATACAAATGCTCCAGTTTGTCTAAATTTAGCTAAAGTTTTATCATCTATCTTACCCATTCCTTTAAGAACTAAATATGCATTTCTAAAATATTCTATCTCATCTGAATCTGCTGATATTACCTTATCAAAATCATCTATTAAACTTAATATTTTTTCAAAATCTCCAGTTAATTCTTCATTATTCTTATAATGAATTATAGGTACTTGACCAAATATATGAGTATATTCTTCTTCAAGAACAAATGAATTCTTATTAGCTAAACTATAATATTCAATAGTACTATCAGTATAAACTTCAACTTTTTGTATCTCATTACTATATATATCAATTACATCATAATATCTTATGCACATTATTGGTTTTGGTTTTAAGCTATTATCATAAATCAGAATAGTTTCTTCAGCAGGAAGTTGTACAAACTCTATTTCTTTATCTTCATTTATATACACATACTCAAAAGCCTCTCCACATATACTCATAGTCTTTAAAATTTCTGAATTTAAATCTTCTTCATCATTGCTATAATAAATATCTAAAACCTGCTCTAATAGCTCTTTATTCTCGCTAATATATTTAACTGGTTGTCCAAGCAAGTATCCTTGAACTGTATTTACTATTAAAGCTGGAAATGGATTTATTACTCTATTATTAGGCTTAAATTTATCACTTTTTTTGCTTACTATGGCATCATGCTTTCCTTCATAATACCTTTTTAACTTTTTAATTCTTGATTTATAATTTTGCTCATGATGAAATATTAAAGTTTTAATAACTTCTTTTCTATCTTCTTCTAAAATTGATTTATTAAATTGAAATATCATATATTTACTTTCCTCCATATTCTACAGAATTATTTAAAACCCTAAGCTACTTAAATCATATGCATAAGCTCTAGTGTCAAAATCAAGGAATGTCTTACATGCGTATCTAAGAGCATCACAACAGTCATCATTTAACTTAATAACTACATCTTTTCCTTGAGATATTGATTTTTTATCATCCCAACTATATGTGTAAAACTCTTTAATCAAATTTTTACAACTCTTATGAACGAATAACCTATTCTCTCCTATAAGTTGTGTAACTAAGGTAATTCCATCAACTACTTCTTTATTACAATCTGTCGTATAAATACCTCTTTTATTAAACTCAAGAATTAAAGAAGCTGCAGCACTATCTACAGTTATTCCATCTACTGAATATCCATCTATAAAGTTAATAAATTCATCTGCTAATTCTGAATTAGTCCTATTTGATTGACAGAACTCCTTTATTACATATACTTCTCTATCTTTAACTCCAATCATTATAAAAGTAGCAGGGTGAGTTACCCCATGGTCTACTCCAACGTAAATTTCATCAAACTCTTCTGGAAGTTCCTCCACTATACATTCATCTGTAAAGTTGTCATATACTATTCCTTCGGCCAATGCCCATTGACCGAGTACATTTCGCTTATAAAATACGCCAGTATAAGTAGTTTCCGCTTGTTTTATATATTCTGGATTTGTTTTAACAAGATAAGGATTATCATACATTAAGAAACGCCAATGTTTAATTAATGGCTTCATATTAGGGTTTTCAAGATATTCTTGCTTTATGAAATGATAAGGGCTATCTGGGTTACAGTTCCAAAAAAGCATAGAACCTGCTACTGAACAACGCCCTATAAGCTGTTCAATGAATGACTTTGGAAATAGAGTAACTTCATCACAGAGAGCCCCTGCAAGTGTCATACCTCTTATTTTATTTTCTGAACGTTCATCTGATGCTCCTATACAGATTATCTTTCTACCTGCTATTTCAAGTTCTCCAGTTGAACCATTATATTTATAGTTTCCTTCTCCTACTAGATCAAATAATCCATTTTCAGTCTTCAATACATTACGCTCTAAAGTTCTAATAGTCTTACCTGCCATAAGAAGAGTTCCTTTAGGTCCATTTACTATATAATCAAGCCATCTTAAATTAAAAACGAATGTCTTACCACTTCTAATAGCTCCATCGGCTATATTAATTCTTGCATCAGATGATAATAAGAAATGTAACTGCTTTTTACTTAACTCTGGTTTCATAGCATCTATCTCCTTCCTACTCTTCAAGAAGGGAATCGACATCAACTGATACTTTTAATTGTTTAATCATATCTGTATACGCAGTTAATTGAGTAAATTTCTTATCATCTTTAATAGCTCCTTGATGACCTTTTTGGATTCTTTCTACTACTTGTGAAATATCGACTAAGGATTTAGTCTTAGGTTTGCCCTCATGGGTAAAAAAGTTTTCTGAATTATTTAGCATTCTCATTACTATAGTTGATAATTTATCATACATTTCAGTATGAAGTTCATTTCTATCTTCTGGTATCTCAATCGTTATTTCTGAAGATATAATATCGTCTTCTATTAAATCAGATATAAATTCTTTATCATTTTTCCATCTAGCTGCCCGTTTTCTCATATAGCCATATTCAACACCATATGAAGTAGCTAATTCTCTTAAAGTTGGATATTTATTATTCATATAATCTAATTTAATTTTATTCCAGTCATATTTCTTTGCTGCCATAAAAGCCCCTCCTATTCCTTCTATCTTATTGACGGACTGACATAGAAGCTGCTCAATGCTGATTTTATTTTATATTTCTCTTTTGTTGTTACTATAACTTGATAATCATAATTTCCTGCATAACATAAATCTTCTGCATCAAAATAACATATAGCTATTTGATCATCTATATTTACTACTACTGCATCTTTAGTTACTTCATGCTCTCTTCTTTTTATCTTTACCAATACTTCAGCTCCATCTAGCACTCTCTCTTCATTAAATTCACTCGTGTCAATTTTTATTTTTAAATTCCCATTTGAATTTTGAATAAACATATTTACCTCCTCTTTCAAACAGAAAATTTTAATTTCCTTACATGATTTTATAAATTATTATTTACATATTCATAATTGCTATCTATTTCATACAACAGACCTTTTCTTAGTACAAATACTGCTGTTAATGTTGTTGCCGTCTTTGAATTTTCTACTTTTCTTTCTGTATCTACTTTTAACTCTACATATGCATTTATTCCCCTATGGGTATCTGCTACAGCTTCTATTGTTTGTGCAGCTTTTCTTTCTGTACTATTTAAATATATATACTTTGAAGTTACTTTTTTTATCATATCGCTACAAATATTATTCTTCTTAACGACTTCTCTATTTCCATCTATTAATATGATTGGTTTATTTACCAACACTCTTTCAGTCGCTTTTAAGTTTATATATTCCCTGCTAACTTTTCTCTCTGTCTTACCTGTCGATTCTGTATCTTTAGCTATAATCCTCTTAACATCTAATGATTTTCCATCCCTTATTCCTACTATTCTTGCTAAGTTACTTCTGAACCATTTGAATATAGTTACTGGTCTTTCTACATCTATACTAATAGCTTTATCTATTACAACTCTCCTGTTAATATCTATTGCTTTATATTTTGAATTTACTACTCTTCTTTTTATAAATGCATATCCAGATATATAATTTATTATTACTCGTCTACTAGTATTTGGCTTTATTAATGTTTTATTAACAGCATGTCTATTAGAATCAATTAACAAATCAGTATCTTTAGCAACATTTCTTCTAGTTAAAGCATTAATACATATAGAATTATTAAAGATGATTCGTCTAATAAGCTTAGGCTTAACAGAAACATAATTAGAAGTAGTTCTTAATGTATTAAACATTTTAGTATCTTTAGTTGTAACTAATCTTTTAGTTAAAGTAGCCTCTTCTGCACCTATAGAAACTCTTCTCAATAAAGAGTTAGATAAATATAAGTTTTTAGATATAACTCTCTCTAAAGACGATTTAGGGGCAAAAGTCTTTACTTTAGTCCTGACAGCACTAATATTAACAGTAGAAAAAGCAGTAATAAATCTAGTTGTTTTAATAATCGTGTCATAATCAAATATTCTATCTATCCTTCTTAATGTCTTTATCTTTTTGTTAATGCTCTTATGAATAATTCTAAAAGTATTTAAATAAATTGGGCTACCATCATTATCTTTATATATCCATACTACTGGTCTTAATATATTAGGAATAGTTGCACTAGCATTAATAGCTACTTTTCTTAGAAGAGGGCCTCTACTTCTCATAAAGTTAGTTATTACAAGCTTTGTATCTATCCATTTCCATATAGCTTCTCTTCCTGTTACTACTTGTCTCCTTGTATTTATAACTTTCTCTACTTTTACAATAATTTTTCTTCTTGTTTTAGCTTTTCTTATTAATCTCTCATAAAATAATAATTTAGCATCAAGCTTAAATACTCTCTGTCTTACTACTTTTCTTAGAATATTATTAACTTTAGCTTCACCAGTTATAAATATCTTTCTAAATACTCTTCTGCATCTAGTTTCACATGGCATGATTACTTTTCTTAAAGTATCAACTTTAATTTTTTTAGATACAGTCTTTTTAACTTTTCTTTCAGTATCCAACTTAATAATAACTGGAAGTGAATCTACTTTTTCTAATACAAATATACTTTTAGATGCAGAACAACCTATTCCATACTGATTCATATCTAATAATATATCATCTGTAGTAGATGTTCCTCTTGTGTAATATAATCCATCTTTCAAAGTATAATGATTATACATATATCCAAATCCAGATGAATCTATAGATGAAAATGTCCAAGATAAGAATCTTTTACTATATAATTCTTGTGGCCCTTTAAATAAAGCTTTATGGTCAATTTTTAATACTTGTTCAAGTTCAGCATCACTATAGTACCATTGTGAATATTCTAATGGGATAGCATTAGTTTCGTTTATATGTTCTGTTATCTTAGGCACAGACATATCTATATATTCATACTTATTTTCATCTTTATTAGAAGTAGTAACTGTATAAGCTGTTGCACTTATAGAATTATAAATATATTCTCTTCCTAATGTTGTTCCATCATGTTTATATGCAATATAACTTTTATTTGATTGCATAGATAGTGATGTAGTAACAAGAACAGTAATTAAATCTGATTGTGCAAATATAGGTTGAATTGAACTACCTGCCTGTATAGTTCCTATATATAGTTTACCAGCATTAACATCATAATGGATTCTTGGTCCTGGTCCAGCTTCTTTTACTACAGCTATTCCTTTTTGACTTTTACTAAAATTAAAGGAAGGGTTATTTAAATCAATTACTGCTGAATAATAAAAATCTGTATCATCATCCATTACACCACCTGTAAAGAAACAAATATTTATGTTCTTTCCTAAAGAATCACAAGATGTAACCATAGGCATTCTATAGTATATAGATGATGGATATTCTTGAGTTAAAATATAAGAATCATGAACTGTAAACTCTAAACTACTATCAAAAGATACTAATTCATATACTGTAGTATTATCATTTGGAGTCTTTATTCCTATAAATAAGTCTTTAGGTAGAGCTGTTAAATAATTATAATCTGATTCTTTATAGAAAGTTAAACTATTATTGTTTATCTTATAAATACTACCGTTATAAATTCCTTCTCCAAAGAATAAGTAATTAGGCCTAATCATCTTAGGAGCTAAATAAGGAACTGATATAAAATCATTAAAAGCGACTATAGAAACTCTCGTGTCACTGCTAATATCATACTTAAAGACTTCTTTTTTTGCTGTATCATACCAATAATCGATTTTATTAACTGCACCTATATGATATACATTACTGCTAGATGTAATAGCAAATTCAATAACTGCTTTTATTTCTTTTTCTTCATTACTTTCTAATGTAAATAAAATAGTATCTTCAGCTTCATTTAAAGATGTATTAAAAGCTATTAATGAATCATCTTCTAACGTAATTCTTGGAATAATAGTGGATACAAGCTCTTTATCCTCATAAACAAATATTTCGCCCGTTCTTCTAATATCTATTCTTGCATCTACTTGCTCTTCTTTATAAAGTTTTATTGCTACTTGGTTAGTAGTTCCTTCAAAACTTATGATATTTGATGCTTTATCTTCCTCTTCCAATTTATGAGCTGTACTATTATTAGTTTTTGTAATCAGCTTAAAACTAATATCATTTATAAAAACAGTATTAATATTATTATTCATAATGTTTCTCCTTTCATATAATAATATAGGTAGGGATTTTTCTCCCTACCTAATGTATATACTAATCATTAAAAATCTTGTTTAGTTAGAATTAATTTACCTTTAGATAATTTAAAATTAGCATTTAATTGTGGAATGTATAATGTTCCTGATTTATATACTACTCTCTTTGTATCTATAGCTATATCAACTTTTACCAGAGCATTTACTACTCTATTAGTATCCAATTGCTTAATTTCCTTAGCAATCACTTTTCTATTTAAATCATTTGATATATTAATTATCTTAATTATGTCTCTTAAAGTATCTATATCAAATATCAATTCATTATTATAACTAACCCTACGTAATGTATCAAAACTACCAATAAGATATTTTACAACTCGTCTATAGTTTCTTACTGCCATTATATAGTCTTTTATTACATTTACATAAGTATCAACATTAATAGCTACAGACTTAACTACTTTCCTCTCTAAACCAGCATAAGATGTAATAACTTCTCCATTTTTAATATTTTCTGGTTTAATTACTATAGATTCAAATGTAGCATCAACTACATCATCTACAGAAGCTTTAGTGTATAAAGACTTAATTCTAACATTGTCCACATTAGGAAGTGTGCCGTCAAACTCTATCCACTCTGAATCATCTACAGAATAGAAATACTGTTCAGTTAATTCACGTGTAGATTGTAAATCAACTGTTTCTATAGAGCAGTCTACATCAGAAGGATATGAAGAAATATTAACTGGTCTAGTTTCAACATATGAATAATCTGTAGGAGTTATTGAACCAATTGTGTAATATCATCTATTAATAAACTATAAGTTCCACCTACATAAGAACCATATATCATCCATACAACTGAATCTACATTTTGGTCCAGCTCTATTGTTCTTGTTTCAAATTCATCACTAACCTTTGGATAAAAGGATAACTTAGAATTATTATTTACGTATACATAGAGTATTTGATTACCATTACCTCTTGTACATTTTGTTTTAAAGGTTAACTTATCACTTTTAACAGTAAACTTTATTCCTGGTATAGAAAATACACTAGTGCTACTAAAAGATGCATTATATAATAATTCACAACATCTTCCGCCTGAAGCTAATTCATTTTCTATAACAGATGCCTCACCATAAGAATCTGTTCCTGTAAATTCATAAGGAATTACTGGTACATCTCCAAAACTCTCTGTAGTAATTGATCCATCTTCAAATAATAGCTTATATCTACCATCTGGATTCATAGTTATAGTACTGTTCTTTAGTGGAACAGTTTTTATATCATCTTTGTTATATATCTTTCTTGATGTATCTGCATAAGATACATATTCAAACTCTCCAGGTTCTACTGTTACTGAACTGAATTTAACATAAGCTTCCTCTTCTACAGTAGGTTTAGTAAATACAGCTTTTAAAGTTATACTATCTACATTAGGAATGATGCCATTAAACTCTACCCATTCAGCTCCATTATCTATAGAGTAGTAAACTGTTTGAGTGACATTAGATGATACTTCTAAATCATTAAATATTATACTTGCACCTTGAGGTGAATCAAACATGCCATAATCAAATGTTTTAAAGTATATTACAGCATTCTTTTCTGGTATTGGTACATTACATGTTAAATTATCTATAAAGAAACCTTTATCATTAGATGGGTCTACTGTTGAATCTTCATAGAATATCTTTACTGTATTAAGCTTATTAGGTATAAGATCAATAGAAGTATTCTGCCATGAAGTGGAATTATACGAATCATTAAATGCTTCCACATTATTTACATAAACCATAAGCTTTTGATTATATTGAGTAAAGCTATTATAGTAATCAAAAGTAACTTTATCTCCTACTACTTCAAATTCTGAATAGTAATCTGGCACAGATGAACCCCCTTTAGTTTCTCTACCCATATATCCAGAATAAGTTCCATCTTTAGCTCTTATATTACTTTTTACTAATCCATGTTCATTATAAGTAGAGTTTGTCCACTTGATTAATGTATTAGGATAATCTTCAAAAGTTTCTGTATATTCGCCCCAATGAGCAAAGTCTAAGTCGTATTTATCATCTACTTTATTAAAGATTGTAGCAGTTTCATTTATAGATAAGGCAAATATGCTATTACTTGCTATTCTTTTTGTATCAACTACAGAAGTAAAGATATTAAAATCTCTTTCCTCTTCTAATATATATTGTTCATTAAAGTAGAGTAAAGCAGATGAGTATGGTCTTATTTCTATGTCAGTATTTTCTGATACAGTAAGAGAAGAGGATACTATATTATCTCTTTGATATAATTGATATATACTATAAAGCTCTGTGAATAAGAACTTTTTACCTTGAATAACTTCTTTCTTTAAGAATATAGGATTTTTATTTGTTAATGATACAGAGTTTGAAGAAGTTGAATCAAAAGGTATTATATAGTCATCTTTTACTGTTGGTCTTATAGTTCTCTTTGCTATATCTTCATCTTTGAAAACATCCCAACCATCTAAATCAGATTTCCTATCTACAGATCTTCTACCTGCATAAGCTCCTGTTGCCCACATTTTTTCTAAGAACCCTTTTGATTTAATTATCTTAGCTTGTTTAAGATTTATTTCAACTATATCAACAGAAGAGCAGTTATATATTGTTTCATATCCATATAATAAGTCATCTTTTAATAGTGTTAAAGGTTTTATAGGATAAGAATATGAACCACTAATAGCTTTTCCATCTACATAATATTTTCTATCTGTCCAATTAAATGTCAAAGTATATTCATCTTCATACACTAATGTTTGCATAGGTTCTATATTAGTAAAATCAAAGCGTTTATTAACTTTATCTATTTTTGCAGACATATACTGATCTGTGGTAGTTGGTACATAGCTATTAAAATTATAAGAATAAAAACTTATAGCGATTTTATCGTTGTAGTCATATATCTTAATTGGTGTATAACAGTATTCAGATGCTGATTTTCCTACGTTTATAGTATGAGTGTCTAACACTTCATAAGTAGCTGTTTCTACATCAGTAAATTCTATTAGCTTAAAATCATATGAGTTACCATTCTTGTATGATGTTACCCATATGTTATCATATAGATATGTCATCCCGAAGAAACTTGTTTCATCTTTTATCTTAGTAATGCTTGAACCATTTATCTTAAAGAAACATTTTTTATAATTACTAAAGAATACTGTTTCAGATACCATTGCTGGTGAAACATATAAATAATTAGATGTAGCTATATGTGATGATGTTAATGAAGCTATTAATGTTTTATTATAATATTTGTCTATACCATATATCTTTCTATCAGTTAAATCAAACCAATAATCAAGTTCTCCAAATGTTCTTAAATAAGCCATAGTATCAGATGTAGATTCTATATAAGAGCCTAATTCAACTACAATAGTAGCTTTATCAACTTGTTCTTCTATAATGACTTCTACAACATTCTCTTGAGATTGTATTGAGCTTCTTAAATTATTTCCCTCTTCATCAATAACTTTAATAGCTGTTATTTGAGCTATAGGTTCATCTTCTGAATAGATAACCATTTTATTAGCATCTTCTGATATTAATTCAATATCATCTGCATCAACTGTAAATAATAAAGAATTAGTATAAGTAGTTGCTTGTACAATAGCTGAATTATCTAAGCTATAAGCATTTAAAAGATCCTCTTCAGTAATATCTTTAGTTAGTAAAGCAGCATTATTAATATAAAAAGATACAGTTTTACTTAGCTCTCTGTCATATAAATCAATATGGCATGAAGAGTAAGTTTTCTTTATATTTATATCTATATTACTTGTCATATTGTTTTCTCCTTTCGTATAGTTAAAGAAAAAGGCCCAGAGACCTATATAGAAGAGGCTCTGAGCACTTATTAAAATATTAAACCGCTTGAATTACAGCCGCTATTTTAATTGATACTGATGTATCGTTCTTTGGCATTTCATCTGCTGTAGCTTGTGCTTTAACATATACTGTTAAACCAGATTCAGTTATTAAATCAGTTATTGTTAAATTTGATGCATAATCCCCATTTTCAGTTTTACAAATTGACCATTTTGAAGCTGTTGTTCCTTCAAAAGAAATGCTTGTACTTCCTAATGTTTTATATCCAGAATCACATTTTAATTCTATTGCTATTGGAGCTGATGATTCATTATCAGAAGCGTTAAGAGGGCCAACTACTAATGGATTTGATAAATCCCCTTCTGATATTAATTGGCCATTATAATAAGCGTGTATCATATTCTTATCCTCCTATTGTATATATCTTTTTAAAAATTATGTTTACCTTATAATCTATTTATATATATATACAAAATAAGACTAAGTTTTCACTCAGTCTTTTAATTACTTAATTTTTCCTTCAAATCTTCTTTTCCTTTTAAAACCCATTTATGAACTGTTCTCATTGATATATTAAACTCCTCTGATATCTGTTTTAATGTCATTCTATCTATCAAATATTTTTTTATAACTTGTTTCTGTATTTCTTGATAATCATTTAGTGCAGCATCTACTGATATTAATAAAGAATTATATGCTATATCATTATTATAATCTTCAAATAATTCTGATTCATCTTCAAATCCAACTGCATTAATTGCAGCCAAACTCTTTTTAGTATTTCTTCTTTTTAACTCCCTTCGTATATTAGTATTTATTATAATAGATGCATAATTTAAAAATTTATCACACTTTAATACATCATAATTTACTGCTGCTATACATAAACTTTCTAATGCATAACTCTGTAATTCTTCTCTATCTATAGCACATTTCTTATTCCATTCATTTGCCAAATTTATAGCAAATCCTATATTATTATTAAATAAATCTTCCTGTTCCTTATTTCTAAACTCTAACTTTTTCATAAATTTAACCTCTCATATAACAGCCTTTACTGCCATACTCCTTCTCTTATTACAAAATGTATTTTTCCATCTTTATAATTATCTACATAGCTTCTTGTACAGCATCTCATTATCTGTATATATTGGTCATCTACTCCATATTCTTTACATAGCTTGTCTATAAATGTCTTATGCAGATTAGCTACATCATATTTTGCCTCATGTTCAAATTCTAGCCAGATGTAAATAGGATTGTTAAAATTGAATTGATTTTTAGGGATTTGGTTAGTTGGAAAGTTTCTCTTCCACGTATTATATGCTGGTGTTGCTACTATTACTTTTTCAACTGCCATAGTACAACAATTAACTGTAAAAGGATGATAATCTATTGTTTTCCACTCTTCCTCAAGAGGCTCTAGTTGATATAATTTATTCTGAAGATTTAATATCTCTTTATTTGCTTTACCTATTTTGGAACCATTAGATCTATTTGATGAATTCGTGATATCTTTCTGAATGCTTTTTATTTCCTCGGCAATAAGTAATGCTAAAGGAGCTGATCCATTATTAATGGCTACTTCTTTTCTATTTTCTAATACTTTAACTATTTCTTTTTTAATCTTTATTTTATCTTTAGCCGATTTTCTTTTATGATATTTTAGGCAATTCTTATATGTTTCTTGGAGTTGTTCAACTGGGCATGTTAAAAAAGTTTCTTTTCTAAATCTTGGTGCTGAGAATGCTTTTAAAGCCTCTTCCTGTTCATTTGTTATATTATCAGCAACATAACCTCCATTTTGTCGTATGCTTGGTAATACTTCTTCTGTTACCCAATCCATAAATTTGTCTGCAGCTTCTGTATTAGACTTCATTATAAATTTATATAGCTGAGATTCTCTTAAATATGTGTGACCAGCATCGGTCACAACTATTATATTATTATTTTTCACTATTTCATCTATTCTTGATTTTCTAGGATATCTTTTTCCTGTTGCATTTGCTCTTTCATATCCAAGAGCTTGTCCTACTGAATATAATTCAAATAAAATATCCTCTTCATGCATAATTATTTTCACATTATTATTTTCAAATTTAACTAAATTATTCATACCCTTGTACCTCTAATATCTTTATTTATATCTTTACGCAGCCATCCTTGAAGTTAAGCTTAATATTTTAGCTGTATTTACCCTTTCTAATACTTTTCCTCTTAATAAATTGAAACTATAAACAGTTAATGCACCAAGTAACTCTTCTTCTGTAAGCATAACTCTATATAATTCTTCATTAATATATAATCCATAAGATAATTCAAGTTTTAATCTTGCTTTAACCGCCTCTTCTTTTGTTTTGAACGTTGCACAATATATTGCAGTTTGCCCTTTCCTTAATCTAACTTGATAAGTTCCATTTTTAAGCATTGTTATTCCAGCTATACCTGCTATTGTAGAGTCAATCCTATTCATATTATTTTCTGAACCAGTTACAACTCTTAAATTGCACCTTCGGTTATCTAAGCTATCTCCTGAAATATGATCTACTACAAGGCCTTCTGGTGAATTCATTAGAAATCTATGTAAGTAACCCAGCTTTTTATTTTTCATATATGTCTTACCTTGCTTAGTTGTATTAGGATTCCATCTATACTTAGCTACCTCATTTACATCCTCTAAACTTATTAAGGTTTCTGTAACAAATCCTGCTTTGCTCATGTATTGCATAACAGCATAATCTCTACCCACATTTATTCTTAAATTATCACTTATCTTAATTTCTTTAATTATTATCATCTTTTTGTCTCTCCTTATTATCACTTAATTTTCATTATCATATATTGCTTTTAAAATAAGAGGGATAAGCTCCCTCTAAGTTATTAAAACTCTAAATGTTCTAAAGCTTGATTGCATTCCTTTTATTAAAATGCAATTTCTACTATGTCTACTTTTAATACTCCTTTTAGTATCTCTATTACCTTTGTTATATTCCTCTCTATAAAATTTTCTAAGGAATTACATACTACACCATAAAAGTTAATCTCATACGCTTTACCTGAATTAGTATCCCTGAAGTTTAGAGCTATACTATTACCAATTCTATGAGCTTGTACTAATATTAATTCTGCACAATTTAAAATATCAATCTTTATATATAGATGCTTTAAGGCTAATTCCTTTAAATATTCTATAGCCTCTTCAACATCAATTTCATTCTTAACCGCTATAAGTAAATCCTCTTCATAGTAAAATTCAACTGTATAAGTTCCATCCGCTTCTTCTATAATCTCAATATCTCTTGTATCTATTAAAGTTATCTCTCTCATATACTTTACCTTTTCTTTCTCTTTGTTATGTTCTCTTAACGCTACTACTTTATTTCTCATATTTTACTTCTCCTATATTTCATAAGCTTTTTTAAGAAATCCTTCTGTTAATTCTTTATCTCTTTTTGCAGCTAATTCTTTTAAAGCCATAATAGCTAATCTCTGTTCAATTGCTTCTGCATCTCTTAATGCTAAATCACATGCATCTATAGCTCCTTGAAAATAGTTGCATTCCAAACATCTTAATGCTCGTGTTATTCTTTTTGATGTTACTTCTTCCTTTTTTAAAGTTTCTTTAATTTTTTCAATTACTCTCTCATCCATTTGCTTATTCCTCAACTTTCTGTCGTTATGCTTTCATATTAATATTGGGTTGTCATAATTTTAATTTACATTTTTTTATCCTTTCAACATTTTGGAGAAATTCTCCAAAAAAACTTACTCTCTGTTTTATAAGTTCCTATGATTCCCATTTGTTATATACAGGTTGTCCTATTGCTTTCATCCATAGATTTAAATATGCTGTCATTACTCTTCTGTTAATAACAATTAGTTTCAATATTGGGTTAAGTTCTTTCATAAGATATTTCCTCCTGTGCTTGGGGCTCTATTTATTTAATACCTACTTTTATATTTCTTTTACACATTAAAAAACAAAAAAATTAAAATATTTTTGAAAAATTTTAAGATACTGCTTCACTATGTTCCATTAATCTAATCTCATTAGAGAACTCATGAAACGTTTGTGCTGATATGTTATTCCTATATTTGAAGTGATATTGCTTATGAAGATTATGTGTTATTGGAACACCTAACCCATATTTAAAATGTAATCTTAGTATTTCTTCTTTAATCAATGTAAGCTGTACTAATGAATAATTAGTTAATGTTCTATGTTGTTGGATATTAAGATTAAGATGTGCTTCTGCCACGATCTCCTGAAATGTTACATTGATATGATGTACTTCTAAATTATATTTAGAATGTGTAATGATACATTCGTTATTATATTCTTCTAAAGAAGCTTGTCTCCACTCAGTTAAGTGTCTTCTAAAGTAATTATTAACAACAGCATCACCTGTAGATGAAGTGAATTTAGTATTGAAATTCTTTCTATATTTTGCTTTAAGTTGTTTATTTGCATTTTTATTATTTCGGCCCATTTCTAAGCCCTCCTTTGTAATATTATTTTTCTGTACTGACTGTATACCCTAATATTACGTAGGCAAATAATGTATTTAAACAATAAATACACATAAAAATCAAAAAAAAAAAGAGATATTAATCTCTTCTTTATCCTAATCTTTGTAACATAAAATAAGGTGTTCTTGCTGAACTATTATAATCTGCATCTAATTGCTTAAAATCTTTTAACCAACTTGGATATTCTGGATCAATTTTCTCATTTGTCCTTAATCCATTTGTAATTAAATCATTTATTAATTCTACCATAAGATCTTCAATCGCAGAACATCCACCCGTATTAAAAATGCATTCCATATTCTTTTTCATTCTTTTATAGAATTCTTTATTATATTTCCATATTCCAAATATAAGTATTTTAATATCATCTTTATGATATGTTCTTGAAGTTCTTTCCACATATAACATAGCTTTATAAACCTCACTAATAATTTGATTTAATTCCCTATCCTCTTCTGGATGATTCCATCTTCTCTTTTTTATCATTCCTGCATGATCAGTTGTTTCTCCTGGTATTAATGTTCTAACAAAAAAACTAATGGCTCTACATCTCTTTTCTCTACCATATCAATATAATGTTTCACAAAATTATACATAATATCCCCTATCTCGTGTTCTATCAACGTGTAAATTGTATTATATTGATAAATACTCGTAAACATTTTCTACATTCTTTTCTTATTATTATATATAATTCCATATCTTCATTCCATTTTATAAGTTCAACTAAACATTATACAAAAAGAAGCTTAACATCTTTAATTCCACCTACTCTAATTTTAATCCTAAGGTAAGAAAAAATCTATTCTATAAGTAAGTATAGGTATTTGAGTTATTATTTTTTTCATTAGGAAACATATCCCTTAATACTTCTTCAAATTTAAATTCAAATCTTGATCCTCTTACATTATGTCTGTATTTGGTAAACATTAATTCTTTTGCTTTAGCTGTTAGATAATATCTTTTTCTAATCTTTCCTCTACCATCTTCATACCAGCATACGATAAATTCTTGTTTATGTTCTGGATTTCTTAATACATAATTTCTTATATCTATTAATACATTTTCATGTTCTTTTTTTTGTTTCTGCCGCAAAATCTGTAGTAAACATTCCTTTTTCTTTTACTGTTTTTTCTATAGCTTGTACTATATTCATCTTCAATTCTCTCTCTTTATCATTTATATATTATAATTACATACTTAAAAATTGTTCTGGAATATAAGTTGCTTCTTCTTCAAATCCATAATCATTAATAATAGGTTTAGTAATTGATACATCAACATTTAATGTAGGGATATTTACTTTAGATAACTTTTTAGGAGGGTTAGAAGGAACAGGTATCTTTCTACCATTTACATTTACAGTAACAGTTCTTTGAACATCTGAATAAGTAATTACTTTAATTTCTTTCTTATATTCTTCTTTAACTAATGATGCATCTAATTCATTTAATAAATCTTCGTCAATTTCATCTTCAATAGTTTCTTCTGCAGTTAATTTATTTACGTTGCTATAAGACACCTTTGAATCTAATCTTGCCATTAAAGCTTCATAGCTACTCATATATTCTGTTATTTCAGCATCTACTTTAGTTTCTAATCTAACTGGTATATTGTAAGAATCAGCTACTTTAGAGAATATTTCTGTAGCACCTTTTGCTGCTTGTAAGTTAGTTATCTTCCCAGAATTATAATCAGCTTGTAATTGTTTGAAATCAGCTCTTTTATCCATCATCCATTTGAAAGCATAATTAGCCATTTGTTCATATCTGTATTTAAAATCTTTATTCTTCTTAGCCATTTCTTGAAAGCTTTTAGCAAACATAAAGAATAACTTAGGAGAAACTCCTTTACCTGCACATTGGAATACTGGATTGAAGTAGTACAATGTATCTATTTGTTTAATCATACAGTCTTTAGATTCATATTTAAAAATAAGGCCGCATTCTATTAAGCTATTCATACATGCTTTGTATCTCCTACCTTCATCTTTGTATCCTAACATTACAGCTATTTGACTATCTATAGCAGGAGGCATATTATCTAATGATTCTCCTAAAGCTATTCCTTCTGTACATACTATTTGATTTTCTTTATTAATAGCTTCTGATAATATTAAAGCTTGAGCTAAATATTTCTTTTCTACTATATCAGTCATTCTAAAACCTGCCACTTTTTTCATCATCTCCTTATCACCATTCATCATGTTATAATCTTCTGTCTTTTTATTGAAGAAGCTCATTGGATCTGATTCAGTTATTGTGATTACTTCATTACCTATTTTAGTCATTCTTACTTTAGTTACTGGTTTCATCATATCTTTCATAGTTGATTCATCATAGATATTTACTGCTGATTCTTTTGTAACTTTTAATGCTAATTCTGCTATAGTATCAGATGTTTCTAAAGCCTTCTTTGAATATCCTTTTCTATTTCTATCCCTATAACATGCCCCACATTCTGTTTTAACTCCATTCATTACTGTTCTTATTGCTTCTTTTTTTCCACATGCAATACATATACTCATTATTAATCTCTCCGTTTCATTCATCTATATTCTTAGGGAGTATCACCCCATATCTCAAAAAACATATTACGTACCTTCATTTCTTTTTTTCACATCCAATTAAAATATCTTTTAATTTTCTTTATCTTTTTCTAATTGTTCATCTATATAAGCTTCAATAAAATCTTGTAACTTTATATTATTAGATCTTAAATAAGCATCCAATGCTGCAGCTTTTTCTTCTGATAACCAGAACTTTTTTTGTTTTGGTTTTGTTCTGTTAGCCATAATAATACTCTCCTTTACTTTATTCAATTTTAATTATAAATTATCATAGAATGTCTCTCTTGACCTTGTATTAAACATATAATTGAGAAATTTATAGAATTGACTTCACTACATCTACTTAGCGATCTTTTGGAATGCTCCTTTTGATTAGTTCCTCGTCTTTATTTTAATTTTTAGCTTATATTAATTTGAAAATATTATAGATTGTATTTACTAACTTCACTATCTCTACTCGCAATCTTGTGCTTAGCTTTTCGACCAGTCCCTCGTTTTCAATAAAGATTATTTAATTCATATAAATAGATTTGTTAATAGACTTCACTTAACTTCCTGGCGATCTTTTAGAATGCACTCAAGTTAGTCCCTCGTCTTTAATTTTAGATTCGATTAATTAAGAATTGGTATTTGCTAATGTCTCTGCATCTACTTTGACTTTCTTTTGGTCAGTCGCCTTCGATCAGTTCCTTATCTTCAATTACCTTATGTGTATAATATAACATATGGGTACTCACTTGTAAATAGTTTTTTATAAAAAAGTTTAAATTATTTTCTTTATTTTGGGCCCAGTTCTTGATGTAGCTTTTATTAATGTTGTACGTATAAAGTGTATAATACGTAGTATAAGAGTGCTATATATAAATAGATATTACTGCATAGGACTAACCAGGATAAGAATTAGTATTTGCATCTACTGAAATTATTCTAAATACATATATAGTAATCAGCTATTAAAATAATAATAACTAGAGTAAGTGCTGCCGCCCATATGTTAATTACATTAACTAAGTAGCTTTAAATTATAATATTAGCTGTGGCCCAATCTTTTGTTTATTAATAGCTTATATGCTACTTCACTTTTGTCGCTTAAATTCTTATAGTTGTTGCATTGTATCTCCATATATATTTTTTGATTAGTATGAATGTGTCACAAAAAAATATAAACTTTGGCTCAACTAAGCCATTTATCAACTGTGACAAAAGGACACAAGTGTACCATATTATCATAAAAGAGTTACGTCTACGTCCAATTTTGTGACAAAGAATAGAAATTCTTACTTATGGAAACATATATGAAGAAATTATGACGGCCCAACATTGGATTATCCTATATAGATTCTACACTTATGGAAAAATATCCTTTAAAGATGAAAAAGTCGTCATACTAAGAAGATCTATTCTACTTTGGGAACTGATTAGATAAAAAAGCCGCACCAACTATATTGATATGCTCCCTTTATAGTAGACAGTTAAAATAATAAAACTGTCATTACTATAGAGGGAGCAATTTTTATGGGAAG